>CANFSB010000044.1 GCA_947449495.1 Pseudomonadota bacterium | reverse complement strand
TTTCAACCAACATAAAAGGAGTGTCACGCATGAAGATTCGTCCTCTGCATGACCGCGTGATCGTAGAGCGTCTTGAGGAAGAGCGTACTTCCGCTGGCGGCATCATCATCCCCGACAGCGCAACCGAGAAGCCCATCCAGGGCAAGATCGTTGCCGTTGGTAAGGGCAAAATCCTCGAGAGCGGCGAAGTGCGCGCCCTCGAACTCAAGGTCGGCGACAAGGTCCTGTTCGGCAAATACGGCGGCACCGAAGTCAAGATCGACGGCAAAGAACTGCTGGTCATGCGTGAAGAAGACGTCATGGCCGTCATCGAGGGTAAATAAACATGGCTGCTAAAGAAGTTCGTTTTGGCGATGACGCCCGCGTAAAGATGTTCCGCGGCGTCAACATCCTGGCCAATGCCGTCAAGGCAACGCTGGGCCCCAAGGGTCGCAATGCCGTGCTCGAAAAGAGCTTTGGCGCGCCCACGATCACCAAGGACGGCGTGTCCGTTGCCAAGGAGATCGAGCTCAAGGACAAGTTCGAGAACATGGGTGCGCAGCTGGTCAAGGAAGTCGCTTCCAACACCTCTGACGAAGCCGGCGACGGCACCACCACCGCCACCGTGCTGGCGCAGGCCATCATCCGTGAGGGCCTCAAGGCCGTCTCGGCTGGCCGCAACCCGATGGACGTCAAGCGCGGCATCGACAAGGCCGTGGCTGCCATCACCGAAGAGCTGAAGAAGCTCTCGAAGCCCTGCAAAGACAGCAAGGCCATCGCACAGGTCGGCACCATCTCGGCTAACTCCGACTCGAGCATCGGCAAGACCATTGCCGAAGCCATGGAGAAGGTTGGCAAGGAAGGCGTCATTACGGTTGAAGAAGGCTCGGGCCTGCAGAACGAACTCGACGTGGTCGAGGGCATGCAGTTTGACCGTGGCTATCTGTCGCCGTACTTCATCAACAATCAGCAGACTCAGGTCACCGACCTGGACAAGCCGCTGATCCTGCTCAGCGACAAGAAGATCTCGAACATCCGCGAGATGCTGCCGTTGCTGGAAGCCGTGGCCAAGTCGGGCCGTCCGCTGCTGATCATTGCCGAAGACGTTGAGGGCGAGGCCCTGGCGACGCTGGTGGTGAACAACATCCGCGGCATCCTGAAGGTTGCTGCTGTCAAGGCACCGGGCTTTGGTGATCGTCGCAAGGCCATGCTGCAGGACATCGCTGTTCTGACCGGTGGCACTGTGATCTCGGAAGAGGTTGGTCTGTCGATCGAGAAGGCCACTGTGGCCGATCTGGGTCAGGCCAAGAAGATCACCATCGAGAAGGAAAACACCACGATCATCGACGGCGCCGGTAAGGCGGGCGAGATCAAGGGCCGCATCGAGTCGATCCGTCAGCAGGTGGAAGAAGCCACCAGCGACTACGACAAGGAAAAGCTGCAAGAGCGCGTTGCCAAGCTCTCTGGCGGTGTGGCGGTCATCAAGGTGGGTGCCGCGACCGAAGTCGAGATGAAGGAAAAGAAGGCCCGCGTCGAAGACGCCCTGCACGCCACGCGTGCAGCCGTTGAAGAAGGCGTGGTCCCCGGTGGTGGCACGGCGCTGATCCGTTGCCTCAAGGCCATCAAGGACCTGGAAGGCGCCAACGAAGACCAGACCGTGGGCATCCGCCTGCTGGCCCGTGCGGTGGAAGAGCCGCTGCGCCAGATCGTCGAGAACGCCGGCGAAGATGCCGCGGTTGTCCTGAACGCCGTTCGTGCGGGCAAGGGCGCCTTTGGCTATAACGCCGCCACGGGCGAGTATGGCGACATGCTCGAAGCCGGCATCCTGGACCCGACCAAGGTCACGCGTCTGGCGCTGCAGAACGCGGCTTCGGTCGCCGGCCTGCTGCTGACCACCGAGGTCATGATCGCTGACGCGCCGAAGGAAGAGGCCGACCATGGCCACGGCGGCGGCGGTGGTGGCATGGGTGGCATGGGCGACATGGGCATGTAAGGCACCGCCTTACTTAGACCATCGCTTCCTGACTTCAGGGAGCGGAAGAAGAAGCCCGGCAGAGATGCCGGGCTTTTTTTTGTGGGGTGGCCTACGGAGAAGTCGTGGTAAGACCGCCGCAGTTAATCTGACTTCAACACAACTAACAGATCGACAGAGCCGCGTGGCTGATCACTAACCTCTGACTGCGAACTATCCGAGTTCTTGTGTTGGACACGAACGCCGTACGGATGATCGCCACTCTTGGCCCTATCTCCTAAGTAAGCGATCAGGATTCCTTGCGTGGAGCCTGCTGCTGGCTTCACTGCCCGGAACAGACACCAGGCGTTGGATGGAATGCGCGCATCACCTGAATCGCCCACCACTTGAGCGACAAATAGGTCTGGTGTCGGCGTTATCCAATCCGGTAGCTCCACGCGCTCTATGTTTGAGTCCGCGACTTTTAGTTGGGAGAACAGCGCGCCGGCTGTGGCTGCATTGATCAGCGGCGCACTGAGTTTGCCAAGCGCGTGCTGCTCTTGCGACACGCGGTTCAGCGGAATGACGGACCGCAAGGCAGGCCCTGCGCCAGGTGAACCAATATCTTCGTGGCTATCGTTCTGGTCCTTGCCGGCAGTGATAAGTCTGGAGCGCAGAAACTGTGCAAGAGCAGGGTCAGTGCAATACACATAACAGCCCTTCATGCCGCGGGTCATCAGTGCGCGATACGTGTTCTTGATGATGCGGTCGGCCAACATCTGAGCTTTGGTCGGATCTGTCTTTAGAAGCTTGCGCAGGCCGCGGACGGATTTGTCGGATGTAGCTCGCTTGCTGCCATCGGTAACGATCTGGCCGTTCACATAGCGCAGGTCTGGCCCGATGATGACGCCGATGTAATCGACTTCGAGTCCCTGACACGTGTGAATGCAACCTACTTCACTTACAGACTCCGGAGCGATCATCCAAAGACTGCCGTCCTTTTCCAGGTTCCAGCGCCTGCGGTAGTTGAACTGCCCCAGTTCTATATCCCAAGCATCAGGATTCTTTTTGCTGACCCATTTCCAGCAGTAACCGGCGACAACGCGGGCTCTGTTGCGAGCTCTATTCTTGTGCTCCAGTAGCGCATGCATTTGCTGCGGGTCATCAAAGACCCGAAAGTCATATTCCCGAGTATCCAGAGTTGGATTGGCGGTGGGCCGGATCGCAAGGACGTCATCGAGCCAAGCTAAATAGCCGTCCGATCCGCTGCATCGAAACTGCGATGTCAGTTCCAACTCAGTGACCTGTGCTCCTGCGTGCTGTGCTGCTGTGCGCAAGGACTCGATGTCACCAATGTCCAGTAACGTCACACGCTGATCGTCATCCGCAAAGAACACGGTGCAGCGAGCCGAGCGTATGACTTCGCGAATCTGGTTGTCGCCCAGGTTCTGATAGAGGCCGCTCTTCTCGTTAAGACGATGCGCCTCATCGACAATCAGTACGTCATAACTGTCTGCCGCGCTGTCCACGAACCCGCCTGAGCCGCCGAACAGATTGTTGATGCGGGTTTTGGTGAAGGTTCCGGCCAGTTTTGCTGCGTAAACAGATCGCGGTGCTGCGTTTTTAGAAACATACCGAGCGTTTTTCCCCCGCTTCAGCAGTGCACCGAGCAGGTTTATGGCAATCACAGACTTCCCCGTACCTGGGCCCCCTTTGACGATGACAACCTGCTTCTGGCTTTCTGAGGCAGTTGCAACCTGGAGAATGGTCTCGTGAACGACCTTTTGGTCATCGATCAACGTGAATTCAGGCTTGTCCTGAAGCAAACCCGCAACGCTGTCCGCCAGCATCTTAGAAGGGCGAATCCTGCCGTTCTCTATGGCATAGAGCGTATTTTTTCGGTCACCATATTTAACGTGCTGTCGGATAAATGCTTGAAGCTTGGCGCGCTCCTTCGCCATGAAGAGGGGCGCTTTGGCGGTGTGCGCAGCGTAGTGTGGGTGATCGATCTCGCCATTACGTGGATGGTTGTGCAGATACGCGCAGGGCTGCAGTTTGATGTCGGAATCCTGGACCGCAGCGTTGAAGTCCTCCAGGTAAGCCGCGTATGACCACGCCTGATAGGAGGGATGCGGCCCTTCACGCTCACCGCTTGGGCCACCTCGCCGCGCCCAGATGATCCCGTCCTTTTCACTGCGGCGCGAATCAGACCATTGCTTCAGCTCGACAATGACTACGTTGCTGGCGCCATCGGCATCCTCTCCGGTGAGAATGAAGTCGATACGCTTGGAGCTCTGCGGCAACTGATATTCGATGGCCACGCCTGCTGTGTCCGGAATCTCCTCATCACTGAGGACCTTACCCATCTCAGCGAGCGAGTGTCGCCAAGCCCTGATTTCCGCCTCGCTGGCACCATGGCCAGTGACGCTACGGAAGTTCGTCAGGATGACATCCTCAATATCGTCACGATGGGCGTGGTGCAGGAAGTCAGTCTTTGTGGCCTGGTAGACGATCATTTGCAGTGAACTGCCTTTTTTGAAGGGCCACCACTTTGGCGCTTGGGGCTCGCTCAAGCAATACTGAGGCTATTTGGGTAATCACTACCTCTCGTAGTGCTTCGAAAGAGGGTAGACTACCCGTCTAAGCTCGCCGCAATTGCCAATAACCATGCATTCAATGCAGGGTCCCAAAAGGACACGCTGACCATGGCTTTTTCATCGCATCATTTCTTGAAGCTGTCAGGCCTCGGCCTATTTGTCGCGCTAGCCGGCTGCGGCGGCGGGGCTGGAAGTTCCGCGCCTAGCGGAGGGAACGTTACGCCACCCGTTGCCAATGCCTCGCCGGGGGGAATCTGGCAGGGCATTGACCCCATATCCAATCTGACCGTAACCGGGATTGTCACAGAATCTGGTGATCTCAGATTTCTACGTTCTGATGGCGCTCAGTACATTGGGACAGTCACGACGAGTGCTAACTCAGTGACTGGCACTTACAGCGGATATTTGCCTACTGGATTTGTTTTTCCAGATGGATCTACTCAGGGAACCGGTTCCCTGACCGGCACCATCAGTGCAAGACAGAGTTTGTCTGCCACACTACTGTTTATAACCTCAAGAAATACTCGCAGCACAGGTTCAGGAACGTTTACGTTCAACGCGCTCTACAACAGCGGGTCTTCATTCCAGAAGATTGCAGGCAACTACACTGACAGGACAACTGGTGCGACGATTAACGTCAACGGAACCGGGGTTATCTTCTCGCAGGATTCCGTGAGTGGCTGCATCATTAACGGCGCGATATCGATCATCAATAGCAGCTATAACGCTTACGCGATCAGATACACGTTCGGCAGTTGCCGGGGAACTTACACCTATCTCAATAACACAACCGCCACAGGTCTCGCCTTTTTGGATACAACAGTAATACCCAACGTCGCGTACATCGGCGTCTCCAACGCCAATGCCGGGTATGTGCTGACCCAAGCTCTGCCGCGGCCCTAAAGGAAACTCTCACTTTTTTTGCTGCAACCCGAGAAGGCGCCGTTAAATGGCGATTTCCACTCGTATTCTGGATGGGGGACACCAAATAGCCGCCGTGTCATCCCCCAACGGCCTGGCGTTACCTTCTGCGCACAGCGTACCCACCCGACAGCAGATCAACGCATCTAGGGCATCTTCATAGCGCTTGAGCTTGGCCTTAATCTTTTGGTACTCGTGCAGCAAGTTCGCTATGCGTTCTGTCTTGTCCGCCTTATCCCAGTAGGTCTTGGACTTCCTTATGCGGATACACCTCTAGCAGTCGCGGGTAGGACTGTACGGCGGTGGCGGTGGTGCCCACGGCATAGCCCAGTGCGGCAAACGCCTCATAAAACGCTGCGCCTTGGGGGCCGGGCCTTTCTTTAGTGGGGGAGTGGGCGCCACAGTCTCGCGCGCCGAACTCCCTCGAGACCACGTCGTCTGCCGCGCGTCGATTATCAAAAGGCTCAGTGGCTGTCCATGCGGCATCGAGTCCGGGGATGAGTGTCACAAGGGGCTTTGTGCCCCATCGCACCCGATACGCCAGTCGACGGTGGGGGTGTGCGGGGTAACCCTGTGCCACGGCTGAATGAGTACTGAGTTTGGAAAAGCTTTGTTCATACCAATCCCCATGCAGTGGCTAAGGACTAGGTGGCCTAAAACTGTCTCCTTCCGAATGAGTTGGCGGAAGTCCGCGGACGTCTTCCGGGGCGTTGGCTACAAGGTCACACCTGCAGAGCGAAACTCTTTCGGATGCTTCGACTATTCGAATATTTCGTTTATGCTTCCTCCCGTAATGCTGTCTGACGCTTCCAGGAGGCTGCCATGACCACACTCTCTCCCACCCATTCGTTGCCGACGGCCGAAGAAGTCGCCATCGCCCGCGAGAGCGGCCGGGCGCTGTCCGCTTTCCTGCAGACCCGTGCGCAAACCCAGCAGATCGAGATCTTTGACCACAAGGGCCTCTCCCACCCGGTCCGCGTCCCCGTGTCGGCGCTGCGGCTGCTCGTGGACATCCTGACCGAAATTGGTGAGGGGAACGCGGTCAGCCTAATTCCGATCCACGCCGAACTGACGACCCAGGACGCAGCGGACGTGCTGAACGTTTCGCGACCCTTCCTCGTGCAGTTGCTGGAGCGCGGCGAGATCCCGTTCCACAAGATCGGCACGCACCGTCGCGTCCGCTATCAGGATGTGATCACGTACAAGGAGCGGATCGACGCTGAGCGGAACAAGACCCTCGATGCGCTGGCCGAGCAGGCCCAGGCGCTCAAGATGGGGTACGAATGAATGAGTTCGCACTTCACCGTCATCTACGACGCGTGCGTGCTCTACCCGGCACCGTTGCGCGACCTGTTGATGCGTTTGGCGCTGACCGATCTGTACCGGGCGCGTTGGACGGAGATGATCCACGACGAGTGGACGCATAACGTCCTGAAGCAGCGGCCGGACCTAAAGGCTGAAGACCTGAAGCGGACGCGGTTGCTGATGAACACCCATGTCCGCGACAGCCTTGTCACCGGCTTCGAGCATCTGATCCCGTCCGTCGAACTGCCGGACGCCGATGACCGGCATGTGGTGGCCGCCGCCATTCACGGCGGCGCCAGCCTGATCGTGACCTTCAACCTGAAGGATTTCCCGCCGGAACGGCTCAAGCCCTACAACCTGACCGCTCAGCATCCGGACGACTTCATCTTCGATCTGCTGGACTTGCACGCTGCCCGAGTGTGCGAGGCGGCAGCCAACCACCGCCGATCGCTGAAGAACCCGCCCAAGGCGGTGGACGAGTACCTGGACACGTTGCTCAAGCAGGGGCTGACACAGACCGTCGGCCAGTTGCGGGAGTGGAAGGTGGCGCTCTGACGGACGCTTCCTTGTGTGGATACACCTCTGCAGGACATTCGGTGGGACATTGGGACGGTGACACGCTGGTTGTTGATACAGTGGGCGTGCGTGACGACGTGCTCATCGATCAATCGGGTCTCCCTGTCAGTGATGCCCAGCGGATCACCGAGCGCATCTACCTCAAAGAGCCGGGCATTCTGGTGGCAGAGGTCACTGTCAACGATCCCAAGGTGTTTGAAACACCGTGGACACAGGTGCGCCGATACCGTTATCGGCCTGAACTGAGGCTGCAGGAATTTGTTTGTGCCGAGAATAACCGCAACGTGGGATCTAACGGCGAACCTGTATTCCCGTAGACCAAACCGCCAGTCGATGGCCGCTTGGGCGCGCGCGACCTTTCTACTTGTCATCAGCCTGACGCTTGCCGCCTGCGGCAGCGCACCGAGCAAGCCCGAGCCGCCCGTCGCGCAGCAGCCGGTGGTCACCACGCCGGTTGTCGCGCCCGTCGTCGTGCCACAACCGCCCACGCCACCACCTCCACCCCCGCGTCCCATAGTCATCCCGCCGCCTCGAATCGCGCTGGTGCTCGGCGGTGGTGCGGCGCGTGGCTTTGCGCATGTGGGCGTGATCAAGATGCTCGAATCACAAGGCTTCGCGCCCGACATGATTGTTGGCACCAGTGCAGGCAGTGTCGTGGGCGCGCTGTATGCGGCGGGCATCACGGGCTTTGATCTGCAGCGTCGTGCACTGGATCTGGACGAGAAGTCTGTCAGTGACTGGGCGTTGCCCAATCGCGGCTTCATCAAGGGCGAGTCGCTGCAGAAGTACATCAACGATGCGGTCAAGAGTCGCACCATCGACAAGCTGGCCAAGCCTCTGGGCATCGTGGCCACCGACCTGCATTCAGGCGAGCCGGTAGTGTTCAGGCGCGGTAACACTGGCATGGCGGTGCGTGCTTCCAGCAGCGTGCCGGGCGTGTTTCAACCGGTCACGATTGATGGTCGCGAATTTGTGGATGGTGGCCTGACTAGCCCGGTGCCGGTGAAGGCCGCACGCGACATGGGCGCCGACATTGTGATCGCAGTCGATATCTCGCAAGAGCCGCTGCGCGCCAAAGTGCAGGGCACCATCGATGTGCTGCTGCAAACCTTCCTGATCATGGGCCGCACGATCGCCGCTCAAGAGTTGCAGAACGCAGACGTCGTTGTGTCGCCGGCGACGGCAGAACTGGCAAGTGCCAGCTTTGACAGTCGGCACTTGGCCATCCTTGAAGGCGAGAAGGCGGCATTGGCCGCAGTGCCGCGCATCCGCGAGCGCATCGCCGCGCGCGAGGATCGACTGCGCAAGGCTGCACAGGCTGCACAAGCGGCCCAGCGTCAGCAGTGACCGATCTGCATTCGCCGCTGGCCGCAGTCCTGTGGGACATGGACGGCACGCTGGTCGACACCGAAGACTATTGGATCGCGCGCGAGTTTGAGATTGTGGCCGAGCATGGCAATGGCGCGTGGACCCAAGCGCATGGTCATGCGTTGGTGGGTCGTGACCTGCGCGACTCGGCTCGCTACATGGCGCTGCATGGCGAGCTGCAACTACCCATCGACGATATTGTTCATCTGTTGCTCGATGGCGTGATTGAACGTGTGCGTCAGCGTGTGCCGTGGCGACCGGGTGCGCGGGAGTTGCTCGCAGACCTTGCCGCAGCGGGCATTCCCTGTGCGCTGGTCACGATGTCTTGGCGGCGATTTGTTGATGCGCTGTTGCCTGCGTTGCCTGTTGGCTCGTTTACCACCGTGGTGGCCGGCGATGACGTGAGCCAAGGCAAGCCACATCCAGAGGCTTATCTGACCGCCGCCGCGCGACTGGGTGTGTTGCCGCAGCACTGTCTTGCTATAGAGGACTCACCCACCGGCGCGCGTTCTGCCCATGCGGCAGGCTGCGTCACGCTGACGGTGCCGCAGTTGGTGCCGATCCCCGCAGGGGTGGGGCACCATCAGTTGCCTACGCTGCAAGGGCTGTATGCGGAGCAGCTGCGGCAGATCCACCGCAGTTGTGTGAGCCGGGTTGTGGGCTAAGAGACCGATTTTTCCCTTCCCTAGTGGTACCGTAAAGCGGTACCATTTAGGCGTGAAGCGCACACACAGCAAGACGCTCCAGGCGATCTTCGCCCATCCAATCAGTCCGCAGGTGGCTTGATCAACATGGGGTGAGACCGTGAACGAAATGACTCTAGACGGCTACAGCGCCCGCATCGATTACGACCCTGAGGCGGACCTGTTTCGGGGTGAGATTCTCGGGCTCAATGGTGGTGCAGATTTTTACGGCAAGAACCCCAATGAACTTCGTCGGGAGTTCAAGCGCTCTCTG
The DNA here is from genome assembly GCA_947449495.1 of Pseudomonadota bacterium. Classification (GTDB taxonomy): domain Bacteria; phylum Pseudomonadota; class Gammaproteobacteria; order Steroidobacterales; family Steroidobacteraceae; genus ZC4RG30. The sequence goes on along the minus strand of CANFSB010000044.1, from coordinate 9,596 downwards.
GCTGTGTTCCTTGAGGTCTGCGCCGAAAAAGGCATCGAGCCACGGCGTAACTACTCCGGCAGATTCAATCTGCGCATTGCGCCCGAGCTGCACGAGCGACTGGCTATTGCAGCCCAGGCGGAAGGCAAGAGCATCAACACGCTGGCCGCCGAAGCACTGGCCCTGCGTGTGGCAGATCGCTAACGCGCAGCCTTGGGCTGCTGAATCAGCTCAACGTGATTGCCAGCCGGGTCGATCGCCATCCCGATAAAGATGCCGGTCTTGCCAAACTCAAACGGCTCGCGCTCCATCGTGCCGCCGGCGGCTTTTAATGCCTTCACTGTTGCTGCCATGTCGGTCACGTTGAGCACGATGTGCGGCATCACGTCTTTGCTGTCGTCTGCAGGGCGCGACATGATCACGATGTCGCTGCCTTGCCGCGCGGCACGTGTGGCCTGTGCAGCAGCGGGTGTCGCACCGAAGTTCAACATGATCTCGAGCATCTGCGGCGTTTGGATGCGCTGTACTTCCTGCATGCCAAAAGCAGCCTGATAAAACTTTGCGATAGCGGCCGAGTCTTTGGCGCCAACACGCACGCCGTTGAGCGACACATCGGCCAGTGCAGGCAGTGACAGGCAGGCTAACGCAGCGATGGCCGCAGTCTTGATGATCGACTTCATGTGAACCCCTGTTGTTCTTGTTCGAAGGTGCAGGATAGCGCGATCGCTTAGGTGTTGCCGCCCGGGAACCTCTGGCATCGCAGCGAGTCTGTTCACTACGACCAACGCACACTGGGCCTCTTAATCTCATACCTGACAACTCGCCAGCAGGGACGACGCATCGCAGGGCTCCTTGCAGTGCTGCTGGTGCATGCGCTGTTGGTGTTGGCATTGTGGTCAACGCGTGGCCCCGCAGCACGCGGCACTGCAGCAGACGTGAGTGCCTTGCCTATTACTGTGTGGCTGCCGCCGCCGGCATCAGACCCTGCAGTCAGGGCCGCGCCACTGGTGCGCAGTGCGCTGCAGAAACGCCAGCCACAGGTGCCAGTAACACCGGTAGCCGAAGCGCCGGCTGAGCCGCCGTCAACGGCGATATCGCTCGATTGGCAGAGCGAACTCAGTGGCGCTGCAAGTCGCAGCGTTCCCAGGCCCGCTGCCGACGAAGCCAAGGGCAGCTTCAGTCCTGCGCCGCGCGCGCTGGCCAAGCCCTGCAAAACACCGCCCAGTGCGTTCCGGTTTGAGTCCGAGAAGCCGTCAACCGGGGGCAAGTTGCGTGGCTTGGGCCAGGACAAGGAAGAGGCCTACAGCCACCTGTTTGACGACATGAGGGCAGCCTCCCAGCCCGGCAGTTCCGTCCCGCCCATCGAGTGCCCGCCGCCGCGTTGAGCATTAGCTGAAACAGCGTAAATCCGGCCGTTTTCCTTACCGACACCTCCACACCATGCGCTTAGCCTCGTCAGCAGCGCCCGAGCGCTTACTTGCTGCTATTAACCAACTAGGTTAAATTTAAATGGAGAAATACGCGCCTCATTGCAAGCTCTCGGCTGTGCACGCTTTGGCAATTGCGGGGCGGGTGCGCACGACCCGAAGCGCGCGTGATGGCGCATTGGCCATCGGATATAGCAGGACGTCTATAGGCCCTATACGTCGCGAGGCCAGATCTATTTGAAGCTGACGGTTATCGATGAGGTATTGATCGTGTCGTTCAAGGAGCTGTGATCATGAAATGCCCCAGCTGCGCCGCCGCCACTTTGCTGCGTGAAACGCGCGATTTGCCCTATGTATACAAGGGCCAGTCCACAATCATGTCGCAGGTCACGGGCGATTTTTGTACTGCCTGTGACGAGGCCGTGTTGGACGCTGACCAGTCCCGTCGCGTGATGGACGGCATGCAGGCCTTCAACAAGCTGGTCAATGGCTCATTGGTTGACCCGCAGTTCATCGCGAGCGTTCGCAAGAAGCTCGATCTTGATCAGCGCGAGGCCGCGGAAATCTTCGGGGGTGGCGTCAATGCGTTCTCGCGTTACGAAAACGGCAAGGCCAAGCCACCGTTGGCGCTGGTCAAACTGCTGAAGGTGCTGGATCGGCACCCGGAGTTGCTGTCCGAAGTGCGCTAGGCCGCCCAATAGCCCCCCGCGATGTCCGCGCCAGCCCCGCTGTAACGTATGTTCTGCAAAGGCAGCTTTGGGGAGCAACGTCGAATGAAACGCTATCTGATTGGCCTGTTCACGGGCCTGGTCCTGCCGCTGGCACTGCCGGCAACCGCGCAGGACGCCACTGTTATCAACGCTCGCATCATGATCGCCAATGGCGTGGTGTTTGAGTCCGGCGCCATCGTCGTGCGCGGCGGCAAGATCGTCGAAGTCACGCCGGGTGCGCCCAGCCAGAAGGTCGGCACTGTCATAGATGCCCGCGGCATGACGGCGGTTCCGGGCTTTTTGGACGCCCACAAGCACATCAACACCGGGCCGCTCGAAAAGCAGCAGATGGCCGAGCTGATCGAGGCGGGCTTTACCACGGTGCTGTCGGGCGGCGGTCCGGGTGATGGCAACATCGTGCTGCGCGACAAGATCGACAAGGGCGAGTTCAATGGCCCTCGAGTGCTGCCTTCAGAGCGCATCAACCTGCGCGGCACGCCCGACGAGGCGCGCGCCGCCATTCGTGCCATGGCAGCCCGGGGTATCCGTCACACCGGCGAGATCGCCATCACGCCAGAGCCTTTCACGCCCTTTGCGGAACTGGAAGTGCTGCGCGCTGCAGTAGACGAGGGCGCCAAGGCAGGCGTGCAGATCAATGTGCATGCGGTCTCTACGCCGGCGATGGTCGCCGCCACGCAGGCTGGCGTGCGTCGTCAGGTGCATCTGCCCAACAAAGACTTCATGGGCTTTGATGATGCCGATGCCATCGTGAAGCCCGGCACCATCGTGCTGGAGTTAGTCAGCTTTGGTGCACCGGTCATCGATGTCTTTGCCAAGGACAACTTGCCGCGCTTTCGCACGGGCCTTGCGTGGCCAGAGACCATCGCTGGTGCCAATCGCGATGAGAAGGGTCGCGCATTGGGCACCGAGGGTGCCTATACGCTGATCAACGCGCGCCGCATCTGGGATGCCAGCGGCGGCACGGCGCTGGGCTATGGTTCGGATCAGAACTTCCCGGTCAAAGATGTTCTTGAACATCAACTGAAGTCTTTGATGGTGATGTTCTCTGCGCAGGACGTACTGCGCATTTTGGCTCCTAACACGGCCGCCTATCTGAACATGCAGGATGAAGTCGGCACGCTGGAGCCCGGCAAGCGCGCAGACATCGTGCTGCTCGATGGCAATCCGCTAATAGATTTTCATGATTTCCTGAAGACCAAGGTCGTGCTTAAGGCCGGCCGTGTTGTCGTCGACAAGCGCTGAGGTACACGCCATGACTCATTACTCTGCAAAGACCTTGAAGCTCGCGTTGTTCACCACGGGCGCAGTCGCCATGGCGGTCAGTGCAGTACTGGCTGCACAGCCTGCTGCACGTCGCGTCGGTGCGCTTACAGCCGATATCGCTCGCGCCGGTCAGGCACCCGCGCTTGCCTGCGACAAGCTCGCGCAGCAGGCGCTGCCGCAAGCACGCATCACCAGCGCGGTGTCGGTCAAAGCCGGACCGTTCACACCCCCGGGCGCAGCCGCAGGCACCAAGCCCGTCGATCTGCCTGCGCATTGCCGCATCGCTGCCACGCTGGCACCGAGCAGCGATTCGGACATCAAGATGGAACTGTGGTTGCCGCTCGAGAAGTGGAACGGCAAGTTCATGATGGTGGGTAATGGCGGCTGGAATGGCGCGCTGCCCCTGCCGGCTATGACCGAGCCGCTGCGCCGTGGTTATGCCGTAGCTGGTACCGACACCGGACATGAAGGTGGCCGCGGCACGTTTGCGTTTGGTCATCCCGAAAAACTCACCGACTTCGCACAGCGCGCGGTGCACGAGACCGTGGTCAAGGGCAAAGCACTCACCACTGCGTTTTATGGCGGCCAGCCGCGCTATGCCTATTGGAACGGCTGTTCATCCGGTGGCAAGCAAGGCCTCAAGGAAGTGCAGGCTTACCCCGAAGATTTTGATGGCGTTATCGCAGGCGCACCGGCTAACAACTGGATCCGTCTGCAAGCGCAGTCGTTGGTTGCCAACATCGCTAACTTGCCCAAGGGGCAATCGGCTGTGCTGGGTCCCAATCAATTCGCCATCCTCAACAAGGGTGTGTTGGCGCAATGCGATGCGCGCGATGGCCTCAAAGACGGCGAAGTGCAGGACCCTCGTGGCTGTGACTTCAAGGCCAGCAGCTTGGTGTGCAAGGCCGGTGATGCGGCCGGCAGTTGCCTGACAGCAGAGCAGGCTGCAGTAGCCGACAAGATCTATGCACCGGTGCGTATGGCATCGGGAGAGCTGGTGTATCCGGGCATGCCGCCGGGCAGCGAGATGACCTGGGGACCGGTGGTAAGCCGTCGCTGGGACACGGGTGCCGATACGTTCGCGGTGGCTGCTAACAATAAAGACTGGGACTACAACACGCTTGATGTGTCCAAGGATGTGCTGGCAGCCGAGCGGTCGGTAGTCGGCACATTGCGTGCTACCTCAACCGATCTGTCTGCCTTTAAGGCGCGCGGCGGCAAGATCTTGGGCTATCACGGCTGGGCTGATCCGTTCATCCCCACCGAGAACAGCATCAACTACTACGAGAGTGTGGTGGCCAAGCAGGGTGGCATGGCGCAGGCCCAAGACTTCTATCGCCTGTTCCTCATCCCTGCGATGGGTCATTGCGGCGGTGCCTATAACGTTGATTGGATCGGCGCGCTGGAGCAGTGGGTCGAAGCTGCACGCGCACCGGATGTCGTGCTTGCGCAGCATTCGCCGCCACCGGGGCAGACGCCTGCACCGCCGCCGCCGGGCGCGGTGGTGTTCGCGCCGCAGTTCGGTACGCGCACGATGTGCGCTTATCCGAATGTGGCGCGTGTGCAGGGTGGTAACGGCGAACAGCCGGTTGACTGGGTGTGCAGTGCCGGGCCGCGTGGCTCGCGTGCCGAACATGCGCCGGCCAAGCTTGGCGCGCCTATATCGTCGCCCTGATCTGTAAACAGTCACCACTGAGGCCCGGGGTCATGCGTAAGCAGTTGCTGTTGGGAATCGCGGTGGCGCTGCTGTGCAGCGCCCAGACCTGGGCGGCGGATCTCACCGGTAAGTGGACCGGTGAGGTCAAGTTGCCCACGGGTCAGGCGGTGCCTTTCATCGTCGAGCTCAGCCAACAGGGCCAGGTGGTAACGGGCAAGTTAGCTGGGATCAACGGTGCACCCGACGTGCAGATCATGGACGGCAAGCTCGACAAAGACCTGCTGACCTTCTGGGGTGTGCGTCGCATCGCCAATGCCGACGTGCGCTTCAATTACATCGGCAAAGTCAGTGCCGATGCGATCGACTTCCAAATCCTGCGGGCCGATGGCAGCGCAGCGCCTCTGGCCAGTCACACTCTGCGTGCTGCGGGTGGTTAAGCGCACCGTAGCTTGCAGCGTCGTCGCAGCACTGCTGGGTGCCGCCACTTTTGCCGCACAGCCTCTTCACCGTGTAGGTGCGCTGACTGCAGGTGTGGCCCGCGCCGGTCAATCGCCGGTGCTCTCCTGTGATGCAGTGCTGCAGCAGTCATTGCCGCAGGCACGCATCACCACCTCAGTCACCGTCAAAGCCGAAGGCGATCAGCCCGCGCATTGCCGTGTGTCGGTCACCCTCACGCCCAGCACAGATTCCGACATCAAGATGCAGCTGTGGCTGCCGCTATCGGGCTGGAACGGCAAGTTCATGATGGTGGGCAATGGTGGCTGGAGTGGTGCGGTACCGATGCCCGCCATGAGCGAGCCGCTGCGTCGCGGTTATGCAGTAGCCGGCACAGACACTGGCCATGAAGGCGGTCGTGGCAGCTTTGCGTTTGGTCATCCGGAAAAGCTCATCGACTTCTCGCATCGTGCCGTGCACGAGACTGTGGTGAAGGGCAAGGCACTGATCGCTGCCTTCTATGGCGGTCAGCCACGCTATGCCTATTGGAACGGTTGTTCATCCGGTGGCAAGCAAGGCCTTAAGGCCGTGCAGCAATACCCCGAAGATTTTGATGGCGTGGTGGTTGGCGCACCGGCTAATGACTGGATGCGTCAGCAGGCACGTTGGACCAGTACGCTGGTGGCGAACTTGCCCAAGGACAAACCAGCAGTGCTGGGGCCGGACCAGTTCGCGCTGCTGCACAAGGGTGCCTTGGCCCAGTGCGATGCACGCGATGGACTCAAAGACGGCGAGATACAAGACCCGCGTGCCTGCGACTTCAAAGCCAGCAGTCTTGCGTGCAAGGCCGGTGATGCGCCGGGTAGTTGCTTGACCGCAGAGCAGGTGGCCGTGGCCGATCGCCTCTCTGGTGCACTGCGCAATCCCAAGACAGGCGAGCTGATTTCACCGGGGCTGGCGCCGGGCAGCGAGAGCGGTTGGGGCAGCAGCGTTTCGCGCTTGTCGGATGTGGCCGTCGATACGTTTGCCGTGGCGCTCAATGCGCCGCAGTGGGATATGTTCAGCTTCGATCCCGCGCGCGACTTAATCGCCGCGCGACGTGGTGCACCTGGCTTGGATGCGCTCAATACAGACCTGTCGGCTTTCAAGTCACGCGGTGGCCGCATCGTTAGCTATCACGGCTGGGCCGACCCGGGTATTCCCACTGAACAGACCATCAACTACTACGAGAGCGTAGTGGCCAAGCAGGGCGGTCTACCGCAGACCCAAAGCTTTTACCGATTGTTCTTGGTGCCAGCGATGGGTCATTGCAGTGGTGCCTACAGCGTCGACTGGATCAGCACCCTTGAGCAGTGGGTGGAGGGTGCGCGCGCACCGGATGTGGTGCTGGCCCAGCACCTGCCCAAGGCCGGCATACGTACGATGTGTGCTTACCCGAATGTCGCGCGCCTGCAAGGTGGCAACGGTGAGCAGCCGGTGGACTTGGTGTGCGGTGCCGCGCCGCGTGGTGCACGACCCGAGCACTCGCCCGGTGTGCCAGCGCCAGTACGCCTGCCGTAATCAGACAGGATCGGTTGACTCAACTAGCTAATTTAGCTAATTAGGTTAGATAGCCCGTTTGTCTGCCCTAGCGCGAGGCGCCGATCATGAAAGTCATGCAAGCCACCGATGCCAAGAACCGCTTTGGCGAGCTGTTGGAAGACGCCATCAGCGAGCCCGTTCTGATTCAAAAGAACGGCCGTGATGTGGCAGTGGTGATGTCCAAGGCACAGTTTGACCAGCAGCACAGTCAAGGCAGCACTCGCGATCTGGTGCGGCGGTATCACGAAGAGAGCATCGAGCGGTACAGCGCGGTTTACAAAGCTTTAGCCAAGTAATCCAGGTATGGGCGCCACTTGGTACCCGGACATGCAGGATGTGCTGGCCTTGCACCAACGCCAGTTGGAGCATTTCGGCGGTGCGCCGGGAATCCGTGACGCAGGATTGATTGAGGCAGCGTTGGCTCGACCTCAGTCCGGTTACTACAAAGACCTCGTTGAAGAGGCTGCTGCACTGTGGGAAAGCCTGACGATGAACCGCGGCTTTATCGACGGTAACAAGCGCGTCGGCTTGGCGGCAACCTATGTTTTCCTGCGTATCAATGGCCTTGAACTCAAGGCATCAAGCAAGGCGACGCTATCTTTTGTGATTGGCTCTCTGGAAGCCAAGACGTTTGAGAAGAACCGCCTTGATGCTTGGTTGCGCCGCCACACGCGCCACATTGCCTAAGCGCTGCCTCAGTGCGTTGCAGTCCCTGCGTGTAACTCGGCCTTGAGCTGTGACAGCAGCCCACAGGCAAACAGCGCCTCCACCACTACAAACAGTGGCCCGATGGCCAAGCTCATGATGTCGTCGATGAATGCCGGCTTGCGGCCCTCGAACACATGGCCAATAAATTGCAGCACCCAGCCGATGGCAAAGCCGCCGATGCCCACTGCAAGCCACGTGTGTGTGGGCAGTGCGGCCAAGGCATTGCCGATCCACACCGACAGCGCCAGTAGGGCAGTCATTATCAATCCCAGCTTGCGATCCAGAATCAGGTAGTAAAGCGCCAGCACTGCGGCGACTGCCACAGCCAGTGATGCCGGTCGCGACAGCAACGTGACTACAGCCAACACGATCATCGGTATGCCGATGAAGTGGGTGATGACATTGCGCCGGTCGCGGTGATACGCGCCATAGGCTGTCAGGTGTTGCTGCATCGTCTTCATGGCTGCAAGTCCTAGAACGTTGACCGCGTCGTAGCACCATCAACCACGATGCTTTGACCCGTGATGTAGCCGGCAAACTCACTGCACAGCCAGGCCACCAGCGAGCCTACATCACGCGGCTCACCAAAGCGTTTGGCCGGGATCTGGTGGGCCTCGACGAACTTAGCCACTTCCGCGTCATAGCTCGTGCCGTTGCGCGCTGCAGTGGCCGTGAACTGATCGTGTACTGCGGCTGTGTGGAACATACCTGGCAGCACGGCATTGAGTGTCACATTGTCTGCAGCCACGCGCCGTGCCACGGCCACGGTGTAGTTGATCAGCGCAGCGCGTGGTGCGCCGCTGAGGATGCGCAGTTCCAAGGGGTACTTGGCAGCGATGGTGGCGATGTTGACGATGCGTCCCCACTTGCGCTGGACCATGCCCGGCAGCACAGCCTCTATGAACTGCACCGGGCTCATGAGGCCGGTTTCGAGGCTGGCCTGCCACTGTGCCGTGTTGATGGTGCGATGGTCGGGTGTCATGGGTGGCGGCGAGCAGGTGGCCACCAGAATGTCCGGGTTGGGGCACGCGGCCAGGATGCGTTCCCGACCTTCATCTGTACTGTGGTCGGCGGCGACTGTGATCACGTGTACGCCGTGACTGTCGCTTATCTGCTGTGCGGCTTGCATGAGCCGATCGGCGCCGCGCGCCACCAGCACCAGATCCACGCCTTCTGCAGCCAGAAACTGCGCGGCGGCCAAGCCCATGCCAGCGCTGGCGCCGTTTACCAAAGCCCTGCGACCGCGTATGCCCATGTCCATGGTGATTTCCCGACTCGATTGGTGTGAAACTTCGCGCACCGGCATTGCTGGCTGCTACACAGTAATACTGCACCTTTTCCACCCGTACCCGCACGGGCTGCTATGCCCCTGCTTGGAGAGATGATCATGCGCCGAACACTCTTGCTCGCTGTCGCGCTGAGCGCGACCTGTGTGGGTACCGCTGCGATGGCAGCGCCGCAGGGCTGGTTGGGCGCTTGGCAGGCATCGCCCATGGCGCAGGTGGGGCAGCTCAAGCCGATCAAGAACCAGACCGTGCGGCAGCGCTTCAAAGTGTCTGTTGCCGGCTCGCAATTGCGGGTCGTGTTCTCCAATGCCTATGGGAGCAAGCCGCTACGCATCGGTGCTGCGACCGTGCTGCGCACCCGCAATGGGCAGACCGAAGGCACGGCATTGCCGCTGACGTTTGCTGGCGCGCCTTCAATCGTGGTCCCGGTGGGTGCGCCGGCCTTCAGTGATCCGCTGCCAATCTCGGTTGCCGCTGGCGCAGAGCTGCTCCTCAGTCTGTACCTGCCCGATGAAACCCTGCCCGAGAC
>CANFSB010000043.1 GCA_947449495.1 Pseudomonadota bacterium | reverse complement strand
CATCAGCAGCAGATTGTCTGTGCCTATCGCCAACAGCAGGGCAGTGGCGGTAAGCAGCACAGCGCGCTGAGTTTTGAGCGACGTGAGCAGGGCATCGAGCCCCAGTCCTGCCAGTACTGCCAGCGGCGGCAGCACGAAGCTGAAATGGCGAATGCCGTTGTATAGCGCAGGTGCCGTGGCAAGCGAGAACAGCACTGGGAACAGCGCTGCCAGCACTACGGGAACCAGTGGCAGTGTGTTGGTTGGTAGCCGCAGCACGGGCATGCGGGGTTGCTGCGATCGCCACAGACCCAGCGCGCCCCACAGCGCCGCTGCCAACAACCCCAGCAACAGCAGTTCAGGAACGCGCAGCAGCAGGTAATGGGTCAGGTAGGTGCGCGGTAATTGGCTGATCGGATACAACGTACCGGCCAGCTGTGTCTTCATGTCGAAGTTGAAGTGCGAGAATCTGGTGGCCGCATCAAACAGGTTGTGCCAGCCCATCACGGACCAAGGCCAGGTCACAGCCATGACCGCTATGGCCAGCGCCATCGCCAGCAGCAGTCTGGGCAGGCAGTGTCTTACCAGCAGCAACGCATCACTGACGCTGCGGCTACCGGACCACACCACCAGAATCACGCCTGTGCCCAGATAAAACAGCGCAAACAACCCGCCGACGCGCAGTCCCATGGCGCAGCCCAAGGCAAGGCCCACGCCGATGAGATTGCCAAGACTCGGTCGTGGTAGTTGGCGCAGCAGCCCTGTGCTGTAAAACACTGCAGCCATCATCGCGGTGCCAAAGGGGATGTCTTTGGTGTGAGTGAACATCGCGCCAGTCCAAGCACCGGTGAGACCCAGCAATAGCCCGGTCAGGCAGGCGGCGCGCGGCCCTGCCAGCTGCCGGGCAGTCAGTGACGCAAATCCAATTCCGGCCACACCGAACAGTGCCGACAGCAGGTGGCGCAGATCCCAAACCGACCAAGGTGAGTAGGGTTCGAGGGCTGCTGCCAGCATGTCGAACAAGCCGCCGTAGAGATGCAGATTTATATAATCGAAGGCGTGACGATCGGTGAAGCCCGAGCCGTAGAAGTCCAGCAACAGCCGGCCATAGGTGTGCTGCACGGGTTCGTCGTTACTGATTCCGTGCTTGTCGAAGGTGGCCAGCACAAACAGCAGCAGCGCACCCAATAGCGCCAACGCAAGCCAGTCCCAATAGCGGGCTTGGCGTATCGCACTAGGTGGTGCCTGCCACTGGGGCGTGGCGGGAGTGGGGGTGGAAGGGCTTGGGCGCATTTGGGTCAATGATACCCAATGCGCCTGCCGTCAGGCGCCGCTGTCAGCGTTTGGCGTAACGGGCCGCTGCCTTGCCAAGCGCCTCTGCCACTGCGGTACGCAGCTTGAGCGGTGCCAGAACCTCACACTGGTCGCCATGGCGAAGGATCTCCATGATCAGCTCAGTGTCATGGTGATAGGGCACATGCAGGGTGACGCCACCATCTGCAAGTGGCTCGCAGCGTGCATCAGGGTGCCAGGTTTCCTCGGCAACCCAGCGCGCTGACTTGGCGGTGAATTTCAGCACTGCCGTGGCACTGGAGGCACCGGGATAGATGCCATAGCTGGCATCGAGCTGTTGAGTCAGTGTCCGCTCCTCGATCTGCAGCGCATCCTCGAGACTGATGCGCGGCTCGCTGATCCGATCCACCGAGAACAGACGCAGTGCCTGGCGTTCGTGGCACCAGGCCGACAGGTACCAGTTGTTGCGATAAAAAGTCAGACGTTGGGGTGAGCAGAGTCTGCGTCCCGATCGGTCGTCATTACGGCTGTGGTAATCAAAGCTCAGCTGGCGCCGCGTGAGCAGTGCATTGAGCAGAACATTGAAGCCTTTCTGGCTGGTGGGCCGCAGATGGTTCAGTCGCAGTTGCAACCGTCGACGCATGTCCGCGTCGCCGAGACGTTTAGTGTTGAGCTTTTCAAGGGACTTGCGCAGCCCTGCTGTTTCGTCGCGCAACAGCCCCGGCGTGAGCTGTTCCAGCAGCGCCTCTGCCACGAGCAGGTTGGCAACGTCGGCGCTGTCGAGTTTGAGCAGTTGCGTAGCGATGGTGTCGCGCGGGCTGGGCTTGAGCACATAGCCCTCGCGCTTGATGTATTGGACATCGAAGCCCACCTCATCGCGTAGTGTTCCAAGCAGTCTGTTGAGCGTGGCGCGCGATACGCCCAAGTGCGCCATGAGACTGTCGAGAGACTGCGGCGCACGGGTGCGCTGCAGCTGCGCTGCCAGTTCCAGCACACGGTCGAATCTTGCCATGGCGCCCCCGAGGCTTGTTTTGCCTCGAGGGTGCCACAGCAGTGGCTGTAAAATCTTCCTGCTTTGCTAGGCCTCAGGCCGCAGCAGGCGTGCTGCGGATCAAATGATCAAAAGCACCCAGTGCAGCGGTGGATCCTGCACCCATGGCGATGATGATCTGCTTGAACGGCACCGTGGTGCAGTCGCCTGCGGCGAACACGCCGGGCACCGAGGTTTGGCCGCGGGCATCGATTTCAATTTCGCCGCGGTTGGACAAAGCCACAGTGCCCTTGAGCCAGTCGGTGTTGGGCAGCAAGCCGATCTGCACAAAGATGCCTTCCAGATCGATGCGCCTTGCCTCGCCACTGGCGCGGTCGGTGTACAGCAGTCCATCGACCTTATTGCCGTCACCGCTGACCTCGGTCGTCAGTGCTTGAGTGATGATCGTCACGTTGGGGAGGCTGGCCAGCTTTTTCTGCAGCACCGCATCGGCGCGCAGTTGGACGTCGAACTCCAGCAGCGTCACATGTGCAACTAACCCGGCCAGATCAATGGCTGCTTCGACACCGGAGTTGCCCCCGCCGATCACCGCCACGCGTTTGCCCTTGAACAACGGCCCATCGCAGTGCGGGCAATAGGCCACGCCCTTGTTGCGATACTGCTGTTCGCCAGGCACGTTCATTTCGCGCCACCTGGCACCGGTCGACACAATTACTGTCTTGCTGCGCAGCGTGGCACCGTTGGCCAGCTTGACCTCGATCAGCTCGCCGGGCACCAGCCCTGCCGCGCGCTGCAGAGACATCACATCGACAGCGTAATCCTTCACATGCTCTTCTAGGCCCTGGACGAGCTTGAGGCCTTCGGTGGCTTTAACCGAGATGAAGTTTTCTATACCCAGTGTGTCCATCAACTGGCCACCGAAGCGTTCTGCGACCAAGCCGGTGCGGATGCCTTTGCGGGCTGCATAAATGGCAGCCGATGCGCCGGCAGGACCGCCGCCGATCACCAGCATGTCATAGGGTGCGCGGGCATCGAGCTTGGCGGCATCGCGTGCTGCTGCGCCGGTGTCTACTTTGGCCAGGATCTCTTCGACAGTCATACGGCCGGAGCCGAACTCGCTGCCGTTGAGATACACCGTGGGCACGGACATGACTTGTCGTGTTTCGACTTCTGTCTGAAACAGCCCGCCATCGATCATCACGTGCTCAATGCCAGGATTGAGCACTGCCATCAGGTTCAGTGCCTGCACGACATCGGGGCAGTTGTGGCAGCTGAGCGAAATAAAGGTCTCAAAGCGCAGGCCGGCAGGCAGGGCTTTGATCTGTGCGATGAGCTCATCGCTGACTTTGGGTGGGTAGCCACTTACTTGCAGCAAGGCCAACACGAAAGAGGTGAACTCATGGCCCATCGGGATGCCCGCGAATTGCACGCGTGCGGCCTCACCGGGGCAGGTCACTGCAAAGGACGGACGACGGCTTGCACCACCGTCTTCGCGCACTGAAATTTTGTCGGAGAGTGTGCTGACTTCCTGCAGCAGTTCGCGCAGCTCTTGCGCCGCGCTGCTGTCGTCGAGCGATGCGACCAGCTCGATGGGGCGCTGCAGGCGTTGCATGTAGCCGGCCAATTGGTCTTTGAGTTGTGGCTCGAGCATGACGAATCTCCAGAAGTCTCCAAGGGGCGTGCCGCTCCCCCTACTCATTGGGGGGTGAGGGAGCGGCTGCCAGGGCTCGATTTAGATCTTGCCGACCAGATCCAGCGACGGGGACAGGGTCTTCTCACCCGGGGTCCACTTGGCCGGGCACACTTCGCCCGGATGCGAGGCGACGTACTGCGCGGCCTGCACCTTGCGCAGCAGTTCCTTGGCATCGCGGCCGATGCCCAGATCATGGATCTCGGCGACCTTGATCTCGCCCTCCGGGTTGATCACGAAGGTGCCGCGCAGCGCCAAGCCTTCTTCTTCGATCATCACGTCGAAGTTGCGGGTGATAGCACCGGTCGGATCGCCGATCATCGGATATTGAATCTTCTTGATGGTGTCCGACGCGTCATGCCAAGCCTTGTGAGTGAAGTGCGTGTCGGTCGACACCGAATAGCACTCGACGCCCAGCTTCTTGAACTCGGGGTACACGTCGGCCAGGTCGCCCAGCTCGGTGGGGCAGACGAAGGTGAAGTCAGCCGGGTAGAAGAAGAACACCGACCACTTGCCCTTCAGGTCCGCATCGGACACGGGCACGAACTTGCCGTTGCTGTAGGCAGTGGCTTTGAACGGTTTGACTTTGGAATTGATGATCGACATTTGGTAAAGACCTCGTGGTGGGTTGATTCGACGGGAGTGAGAATAGGTGCGGTATCGCAATAGTTCCAATAGATTGATGCGATATTTACGATAGTCATTGACTATCAATCGCGCCTGTTACGCCGTCAGAGGCGCAAGATCTCGGCGGTGCCGCCCAAAATGGGCTTGCAGAGGATTTTATAGCTGTCGGCATCAAAGCTGGCACTGACGCTGTATAGGGCCCGGGCGGCCTCTGGCGTCTCGGCGCTGCCCAGATAACACCAGTTGTGCACCACATGGATCTGCTGAGCTTCGGCATCGCGCTCCACCACGCCGATGCCTCCCTCCCAGGGCCAGCAGGTCAGCGCATGGTCTTGCAGGGCCTCCAGCAGACGTTGCTGATGGGCTTCGGCGGTCTCATCGCCGCGGCAGACACCACCACAGCGGCCCAGCAGCGCACGAAAGCAGGCACGGCCCTTGGGCAGCTTTTCCAGCCCTAGCGCCCCCAGACACAGCTTGTGGGCGTCTGCCAGCTCCTGAAGGCGCTGCAGGGCAGCTGCGCGTGAATTGAATAGGCCAAACAGCTGCGGCTCGCGGGCAAAGTCGATGTCCTGGGCATACACCACTTCTGGTGAACGGTTGCTCAGTCGCAGCGAGCACAGTCGGCCTTTGCGCCGCAGTTGGCGGTTGAGCAGCGGGTAGCGCTCTTTGACCAGCCGGGCCTCCAGTAGCAGGGCGCCAATCTCGCCAACTGTGCGCTGGAAGCTGATGCGCCGCGCCGCACGCAGCATGCGTGCCTCGCTACGGTTGCGCAGGTGCGAGAGCACACGCGCCCGCAGATTGACGCTTTTGCCTATGTACAGAGGCAGGCGCTCATCTTCGCCCAGAAACAGATACACACCTGGCGCCGCCGGTAGTGCCTCGGCGTCGGCGCGCAGGTGGTCTGGATAGCGGTAGCTGATGCGCGGCATGGTCGACAGTATGGGCGAGGGTGCAGGAGCGCACAAAGCAGGCCCAAGTCAGCTAAACTCGCGCGCCCCGTCCGCGCAAGAATACCCATGCTTTCCACGTCCAATGTCGCCATCCAGTTTGGCGCCAAGCCCTTGTTTGAGGGTGTCACTGTCAAGTTCACCGACGGCAACCGCTATGGCCTGATCGGTGCCAACGGCTGTGGCAAGTCCACGCTGATGAAGATCCTCGGTGGCGATCTGGAGCCCAGTGCCGGTGAAGTGGTGCTGCAGCCGGGTCTGCGCATGGGCAAGCTCAACCAGAATCAGTTCGGCTATGAGGACGAGCGCGTCATCGATGTGGTGATGCAGGGGCATATGGAGATGTGGGCCGCGATGAGTGCGCGCGATGCCATCTATGCCAACCCGGAAGCCAGCGATGCGGATTACATGCGCGCGGCCGAGCTTGAGGTGCAGTTTGCCGAGTACGGTGGTTATGACGCCGAGGCGCGTGCTGCCAGCATTCTGGTCGAGGCCGGCATTGGTCCTGAATTGCACACGGGCCCCATGCGGGAAGTGCCGCCAGGCTTGAAGCTGCGCGTGCTGTTGGCGCAGGCCTTGTTTTCCAATCCCGATGTGTTGTTGCTGGACGAGCCCACCAACAACCTCGATATCCATTCGATTGGCTGGCTGGAGAATGTGCTCAACCAGTCCAACGCCACCATGATCATCATCAGCCATGACCGTCACTTCCTGAATCAGGTGTGCACGCATATGGCCGATCTGGATTTTCAGCAGCTCAAGATCTATCCGGGTAACTACGACGACTTCATGCTGGCATCGGTGCAGGCGCGTGCGCGCGTCGAGGCTTCCAATGCCAAGGCCAAGGACAAGATCTCCGACTTGCAGGAGTTCGTGCGTCGCTTCTCTGCCAACGCCTCCAAGGCGCGTCAGGCGACCTCGCGCCGTAAGCAGCTTGAGAAGATCAAGGTTGAGGAGATCAAGCCTTCCTCACGGCAGAACCCTTACATCCGTTTCGAGCAGGCCAAGAAGCTCTATCGCGGCACAGTCGGCGTTGAAAAGCTGACGTTTGCCTATCCGGGTGGAGAGGGTCAGGTGCTGAGCAACCTGTCTTTCACTATCGAGGCCGGCGATCGCGTAGCCATCATCGGCCCCAATGGTGCAGGCAAGACCACGCTCATGCGTCTGCTGGCTGGCGAGTTGCAACCCACCTCGGGCACGGTTAGCTGGGTCGAAAATGCCCAGGTGGGCTACATGCCGCAGGATCCGCAGGCCGAGTTCGTCGAGAAGCTCGATTTGTTTTCGTGGATGCAGCGTTGGTCGGGCAAAGCGGACGACGAGCAGATCGTACGCGCCACGCTGGGTCGGCTGCTGTTCTCGGGCGATGAGACCAAGAAGTCGGTCAAGGTGCTCTCCGGTGGTGAGAAGGGCCGCATGATCTACGGCAAGCTGCTGCTCACACGCCCCAACGTCATGTTGATGGACGAACCGACCAACCACATGGACATGGAAACCATCGAGTCGCTGCAGATCGGTCTGGAGAAGTTTCCCGGCACCTTGTTGTTTGTTTCGCATGATCGCGAGTTCGTCAGTGGGCTGGCGACGCGCATCATCGAGCTCAAGCCCGGTGGTACGACGACCGAGTTCCGTGGTACTTACGACGAATACCTGCGCGAGCAGGGCCTGACTGCCTGACAACGTACAACAACAGGGTAAGGAGCGGCCGTCATGGGGGATCTGGCTGAATTCCAAGAGGGCGTGCGGCATCTCTCGCCGTTGGTGCAGCTGGCGCTGGTCATGGGCGCCATGTTTTTATCCCCAAGCTGGTTGAGCGTTTTGGCATACCCGGCCTTATCGGGCTGATCTTTGCCGGCATCCTTACAGGCCCGCTGGGCTTGGGCATTTTCAAACTTGGCGGTCCGGTCATCACTGTGTTTGCAGAGCTGGGCAAGCTGCTGTTGATGTTCACGGTGGGCCACGAAGTGGATCTGTCGGAGTTCATCAAACGGTGGCGTGATTCGCTGACCTTCGGCTTGCTGACCTTCGTGATTCCGTTCCTGTTGGGCGCGACGGTTGCTCTGCTCTTTGGCTATAGCCTGTTGACTGCCGCGCTGGTTGGTTCGCTGCTGGCCTCACATACGCTGCTGGCGTTCCCGCTGATCCAGAAGGCCGGTTTACAGGCGCAGGGTTGGGTGCAGACGGTCATCGGCGCCACAGTCATGACCGATATCCTTGCCATGCTGGCGCTGGCTATTTGTCTGCCTATTCACAAGTCGGGTTTTTCGGCAGTGGCGTTGGGCGTGCAGGTGCTGCAGATCCTGATCTTCACGCCGGCAGTGTTGCTGTTGGTGCCGCCGTTGTTTCGCGCGATGTTGCGTCGCTATGGTGACTCGCCCGAAGTACAGGTGGCCCTTACCATGCTGGTGTTGACGGTGGTGGCAGAGGGTGCCGAGATGGTGCACATGGAAGGCATCGTCGGTGCGTTTCTGGCCGGCATCGCTGTGCGTCGCGCCACGGGCCACGCACATCTGCACGAGGGCATGGCGGTCACTGCTCGCTATACCTTCATACCCAGCTTCTTCATGGCTACAGGAATGTTGATCGAGCCCGGCTCGGTCATCAAAACCATTGTGCAGTCGCCGTGGCTGACCGCAGCCATCATCGGCAGTTTGTTGCTGGGTAAGTATCTGGCGGCATGGCTCAGTGCCAGGTTGCTGCGCTATCCGGCTAAGCAAGTGCCGGGTATGTGGGCGCTGACCACGCCGCAAGTAGCCGCCACGCTGGCGGCTGCCGTAGTGGCCAGTCAAACGCTCAATGCGGCCGGCGTGCCGCTGATCGACGCCAACATGCTCAACGTGGTGTTGGTGCTGGTCATGGTGACGGCGATCGGTGGGCCGATCATCACGCAGCGCTTGCTGCAGGCAGCTGCGCCCAAGTCTTAAAGCCGCTGATCTAGTGCGGCTGTTTAAGCTTCGCTGATTGCAAGATGGCGCTCAGGGTAGGCACGTCCTTTACTGCCGGTGCGTTGGCTTTGAACGTACGGATAAAGGCAAACAGATCGTCTACTGCTTTGTCCGGTAGTGCGCTGGCTGCATAGTTGGGCATGCGCGTGACAGGTAGTTCGGGCGCCACGTCGCCGCGCTGCCGCAGGAACATGCGGAACAGACTCAGATCTGTGACCAGGGGACTACCAGTGCCGACCAGATCGCGCTGACCGGTTTCGCCATTGAAGCCGTGGCAGCCATAGCAGCCGTGATCGTAAAACAGTTGTTTGCCCTTGGCGGCGTTGCCGGCAGCGCTGGCAACAGTGGTCAAGCTTGCGGCCAGCAATGCGCAGGCCAGCAGCAGATGTGTGCGGTGTTTCATGACAACTCCCTGCTCAGCGCGGCTGCGTGAGGACATCAATCAAGTAGGGCTCGCCGCGACGAGCATGTGCAATGCCGCGTTTGAGCGCAGCCTGCAGTTGACGCGGATCGCTGATCGGACCTTCGCTGGCCATGCCATAGGCGGCAGCCATCTTTGCGTAGTCGATAAACGGATCACGCAGCGTGGTGCCGATATGGGCGCGATCGGTGCCGCGGCCGCGCACACCAGCCATGTACTCGAGGAACATCAGTTCCTGATGCCAGGCGCGGTTGTTGTGCATCACTGTCAGCAACGGCAGTTTGTGGTGAACAGCGCTCCACAGCACGCCCGGCTGATAATTTAGATCGCCATCGGTTTGGATATTGATGACCAGACGCTTGCGATCGCGCGCGGCCAGCGCCGCACCGCCACAGGCACCGGCGCCATAACCCATGCCACCGGCACCTTGCGTACCCAAATAGCTCCACGGTTTGTCATGTGACCACAGCTCACGGTGGTGACTTCCGGAGAAATTACTGGGACTGGCCAGGCACCAGTCTTCGTTTTCGAGCAGAGGCCATAGTTCGGCATAGATGCGCGCGGTGCTGACCGGGCTGGCGTCCCAGCCTTTGCGCTTGACCTCGAGTGCAGCCTCCAAGTTTTTGACGAAGGCACTGTGGTTGGCCGCAGCATGGCGACTCTTGCGTTCATCGATCACGCGTTGGCGTGCTGGCGTCAGTGCCTGTTGTACCGCTGTGATCAGTGCGGACAGACTGGCCTCTGCGTCAATTGCGACGCGCCTGCCGATGCGGTTGGCGGGTGTGGGTTCTGCGGTTGGCGTGGCGCCGCGCAGACCTCCAAAGCCGATGCCGTGCAGATCACGGGTGGTATGCAGTGAATCTACCTTGGGGCCTATCAGTGCAACATCGGCCGGGCCGGTCTCCAGTCCCAACCGGTAGTCGACTTTGGCATCGGCACCGGGACCGCACAGCGGATGACGCTGCGGAAAGCTCATCGAGCCGGCTGTGGCCTTGGTACTGGTGCTGGCGCCGACCAGCTCGGCCAGTTGCACCGCCAGTTGTACGCCCTCGGGGGTGCGCAGTTGGCCTACCTCGATGCGCGGATTGGTCGCGGCAAGCAGTGCAGCTGCGATCTCACGTGCGGTGCTTGCGTCGATACCGCTGATGACCGGTGGCACATAGCGGGGCACCTGCAGCGTGCCTGCTTCTTCCTTCTGCAACTCAATGTCGAGGATGACCAGCGCCGGTGCGGTGGGTGGCGTGATGGCTTGCCGATAGGCTTCCTGAATCGCAACCAGTGCTTCAGGCAGCGTCTTGGGCTGCGCATCCCATTTGGTATAGCTGCGCACCAGCGCGCCCATGTCGTTGGCGGTGTGCGCCTGAATGAAACCATCATCACGACCGGCGATTACCAACATCGGTGTGCCGGCATAGAAGGCCTGATAAAGCGCCATAGAGCCGTGCTGCAAACCGATGGTGCCGTGCAGCAACGCGCACATTGGCTTGCCTTGCGCCTTGCCATAGCCGTTGGCCATATCGACGGCGGTCTCTTCGTGCAGCGCGGTAATAAACTCGGGCCGCACATTGGGCGGATCACCGTAATTGACTAGCGACTCTTGCAGACCTTCGAAACTGGAGCCGGGGTTGCTGGCCACGTATTCGATGCCCAGATCGCGCAGCACCTGCACCATCAGATCGGAGCCGGGACGTACTACTGCGCGGGGTGGCAGTGCAGGCGGTTGAACGTCGCCGGCATCGCGTTGCACTTGCTGACTGGAAGGCGGCGCTGCGGCGGTGGCAGGCGCGGCGGCTTGGGCTGCAGTGGCTGTGCTGCCGACCGCTGCTGCTGCGGCACCACCGGCCGCGGTGGCAGCGCCTTTTAAAAACCCACGACGATCGACCGAACCCGGTCCGTCCTTACGTTGCGCCATGTCTGCCCCCGCCTTATTGATTCACTGGGCCCTGTGGGCCTCTTCGGGTTCAGATTTGGCTTCCAGCGCGTTGTTGTCAAGCGCGGGTGTGTTTGAAAGCCAGCATAGCTGTTGGCACTGCTGCTTGATATCCAGCAGATTGCGGGGGTCGCAGACCTCGCAATGCCCGCGGCAGAGGGCTGCGGCGTGGCACAGGTGTTGCTAATCCAACCCTGCGGCACGTTCAGCCGCTGTATTTGCGGATGACACCCATGCGCCTCTCATTGCGACTGTTGCTGCCTGTCCTGTTGGTGTTGTCAGCCGTGCCCGCCAGCGCGATTGAACTGCTCAATGTGTCCTACGACCCGACGCGTGAGTTTTACAGCGAGTACAACGCGGCCTTTGCCAAGCACTGGGCTGCGCAAACCGGCGAGAAGGTCCAGATAAAAACCTCGCATGGAGGTTCGGGTAAGCAGGCGCGGTCGGTCATCGATGGGTTGCAGGCGGATGTGGTGACGCTGGCACTGGCTGCCGACATTGACGCTATTTCCAGCATTGGCGGCGTCATCGACAAGGCATGGCAGCAGCGCTTGCCGCAGAACAGCACGCCTTATACCTCGACCATCGTATTGCTGGTGCGCAAGGGCAATCCCAAGGGCATCAAAGATTGGCCCGATCTGATCAAGCCCGGCGTCAAGGTCATTACGCCTAATCCCAAGACATCCGGCGGTGCCCGCTGGAACTTGCTGGCTGCCTGGGGCTGGGCATTGCAACAGCCAGGTGGCAACGAGGCTAAGGCGCGCGCCTATGTCACGCAGCTGTACCGCAACGTACCGGTGCTCGATAGCGGTGCACGTGCCTCGACGACCACCTTTGTGCAGCGTGGCATCGGTGATGTGCAGATCACTTGGGAAAACGAGGCGATGTTGGCACTGAAAGAGTTTGGTGCAGATAAGTTCGAGATTGTCGCGCCCTCATTGAGCATTCTTGCAGAGCCGCCGGTCGCTGTGGTCGACAAGGTGGTCGATAAGCGCGGTACTAGAAAAGTAGCTACCGAATACGTTTCTTGGCTGTATTCGGCCGAGGCGCAGGACATCGCGGCGCGCAATTATTATCGGCCGCGCCTTGAGGCTGTCGCCACCAAATATGCGGCACAGTTTCCACGCATTAAGCTCTTTACCTTGGCCCAGGTGTTTGGCGACTGGGGGCGTGTGCAGAAGCTGTGGTTCGATGATGGCGGCATCTTCGACCAGATCTATCAGAACTGATCGCTACAGGTTTTTGAGTGGCATCTGTTCATACACTGCGTCAGCAGCGACGCGTCTTGCCGGGCTTTGGCTTGGCCATGGGTGTCACCTTGGCTTGGCTGGGCCTCATCGTGCTCATCCCCTTGGCCGCGCTGCTTGCCAAATCACTGGGTAACGGGCCGGCCTTCTGGTGGAAGACTTTGGCTACGCCACGTGTGGCCGCTGCACTTGAACTGAGTTTCTTCTCGTCGCTGGCTGCCGCAGCGGTCGACATGGTCTTTGGTTTAATCATCGCCTGGGTGCTGGTGCGTTACCGCTTTCCGGGGCGGCGCATTGTCGATGCACTGATAGACCTGCCGTTTGCGTTGCCCACGGCTGTAGCCGGCATCACGTTGACGGCGTTGTATGCGGGTAATGGCTGGTTGGGTCGTTACCTTGAACCCCTGGGTATTCAGATCGCCTTCACGCGGCTGGGTGTGTTTGTCGCGCTGGTGTTTGTTGCGTTGCCGTTTATCGTGCGCACGGTCCAACCGGTGCTGCAGGATCTGGACAAAGAATATGAAGAGGCTGCTGCCTCGCTGGGCGCCACGCGCTGGCAGTGCTTCTGGCGGGTGTTGTGGCCAGCGTTGCTTCCGGCCCTGCTGACCGGCTTTACGCTGGCGCTGGCGCGCGCCGTTGGCGAGTACGGTTCGGTTATTTTTATCGCCGGCAACTTGCCGATGGTGTCGGAGATCGCACCGCTGCTCATCGCGGTCAAGCTTGAGCAATACGATTATGTCGGTGCAGCGGCCATCGGTACGTCGATGCTGATGATCTCGTTTGTACTGCTGCTCGGACTTAACTTGCTGCAGCGCTGGCTGCGTAAGGGGCGCTTGTGAGTCGCCCTAATGGTGCCCTGACCGAATCTGCCTGGGTTCGTCGACTGCTCATCGGCATTGCGCTAGCGTTCTTTGCGGTGTTTCTGCTACTGCCGCTGGTGGTGGTGTTTGCCGAGGCATTGACCAAGGGCATCGCGCCTTATTTTGAGGCGATGCAAGAGCCCGATGCGATTGCTGCCTTAAAGCTGTCGCTGGCGATCGTTGCCATCGTTGTGCCCATCAATGCGCTGTGCGGCTTGTGCGCTGCTTGGGCCATTGCCAAGTTTCGCTTCGCTGGCCGAAGCTTGTTGCTGGCATTAATCGATCTGCCCTTTGCGGTATCGCCGGTCATCGCGGGCTTGGTCTATGTGTTGTTGCTCGGTTCGCCTGGTGTATTGGGTCCGCTGCTGCGCGAGTGGGACATCCAGATCATCTTCGCCGTACCCGGTATGGTTCTGGCAACGCTCTTTGTCACCTTTCCATTTGTCGCACGGGAGCTGATTCCCTTGATGGAGCAGCAGGGCAATGACGAAGAACATGCCGCGCGATTGCTCGGCGCCAATGGACTGCAGATCTTCCTGCGTGTGACCTTGCCCAATATCAAGTGGGCGCTCATGTACGGCGCATTGCTGTGCGGTGCACGCGCGCTGGGCGAGTTTGGTGCGGTATCGGTGGTATCGGGCCACATCCGTGGCCAGACTAATACGCTGCCACTGCAAGTTGAAATCCTCTACAACGAATACCAGTTCCAAGCTGCCTTTGCAGTGGCCTCAATGCTGGCCCTGTTCGCGCTAATAACTCTGGCCGTGAAGGCCCTGCTTGAACGCCGCTATGCCCGGGAACTCGGGCACCACTGATCGGGAACAGCAAGTCATGCAAGTCGGTATCCAATCCCTTGGCAAGTCGTTCGGCAGCACGCGAGTGCTGTCTGGCATTGAGCTTGAAGTCAAAGAGGGCGAGTTCTGCGCCTTGTTGGGTCCGTCGGGCTCTGGCAAGACGACCTTGCTGCGCATCATTGCTGGTCTGGAATTTGCCGAGCATGGCAAGGTGTTGTTCGACGGTGTGGATGTTGCTAATCGTGAGGCGCGCGATCGTCAGGTTGGCTTCGTGTTCCAGCATTACGCCTTGTTCCGCCACATGACCGTGCATGACAACGTGGCTTTTGGTCTGCAGATCCGATCGCGTGCCAAGCGTCCGGCACGCGCAGAGATCGATCGGCGCGTGGGTGAATTACTGGAACTGGTGCAGCTGGCAGGATTCGAAGGCCGATTCCCTGATCAACTCTCTGGTGGTCAGCGGCAGCGCGTGGCGTTGGCACGTGCTTTAGCCATTGAGCCTCGTGTGCTGTTGCTCGACGAGCCCTTTGGTGCGTTGGATGCGCGCGTGCGGCGGGAGATGCGCAGTTGGCTGCGCGATCTGCAGCGCAAACTCAATCTCACCAGCATCCTGGTGACTCACGATCAGGACGAGGCGCTAGAGCTGGCCGATCGCGTGGCAGTCATGGAGCAGGGCCAAGTGCTGCAATACGATGTGCCGCAACAAGTCTATGACCGGCCGGCTACGCCTGCGGTGTATGACTTTTTGGGTGGAGCAAACCGCCTGGCCGTCAGAGTTTCGCAGGGCCGTGTGCTGCTGGGCAACGAAGTGGTCGCGGTGCTGGCTGCAGCAGACGATGCGGCGGCGCATCTTCATGTTCGCAGTCATGACATACAGCTGCTGGCTGCTGATGCTGCAGAAGGGTTACAGGCGCAAGTGCTGCGCGCAACCTGGGGTGGTGCCTCAACCCACTATGACCTGCGACTGGCAGAGGGCAGTACCGTCGAAGTGGATCAGCCGCGTTGGGCACAGTCGGGTCAGTTGCTTGCTGCCGGCGATGCAGTGCGCCTGCGCTTAGAGCGCTTTGGCGTATTTGGTCCGGTGGCCGGGTCGCACCACGGCATCACTGGCTAGGCCAATGCCGGACAGTCAGTCCGGCGTGTCTGTTAGCAACTTGTAGCGCTTAAGCAGCGTGCGCACGGTGTTGCGCGACACACCCAATAGCCGTGCTGCCTGCACTTGATTGCGTCCCGATGACTCGAAGGCCTGATGTACCAACAGCGATTCGATGCGCTCGTGCAGGTCTGCTGCTTGATTCTTCAGCAGGCCGCCTATGACTTGGCCGAGAGCCTCGTAGGGCTCTACATCATTGAGCGTTGTACGACTTGTTCCATACGAGAGTCGCGGTGAGGTGGCAAAGCGCAGGTTCTCTGGACGGATGACGCCATCGCGGGCCGTCAGCAGGCCAGCATGCACGACGTTTTCCAGTTCGCGGATGTTGCCGGGCCACGGATAGGACACCAATGCAGCGCGTGTTTCCGGAGCCATGACAGCCTGGCGTATGCCCAGGCGATCGGCGTAGATGTGCAGAAAGTGTTGCGCCAGCGGCAAGATGTCGCCTGGCCGGTCTGCCAGTGGTGGCACCTTCAACGTCACCACATTGAGGCGGTAATACAGATCACGCCTGAAACGACCTGCTTCGATGGCGGCAGGCAGGTCGATGTTGGTGGCAGCCACCACTCGCACGTTGAGTGGTATGGGTGTTCTGGCCCCGACCCGTACGACTTCGCGCTCCTGTATCACGCGCAGCAGTTTGACCTGCAGGGGTAAGGGCAGGTCACCCAGTTCATCCAGAAATAGCGTGCCGTTGTTAGCAACCTCGAACCAGCCAGCACGGGTTTCACTGGCGCCGGTAAACGCCCCGGCCTGATGGCCGAACAGCTCTGCCTCTGCAAGGCTGTGCGACAGTGCGCCGCAATTGACCGCCACAAACGCGCCTTTGCGGCCACTTTCAGCGTGCAGGTGGCGCGCCACCAGTTCTTTGCCAGTACCTGTGTCACCGGTGATGAGCACTGTCACATCGGAGGGCGCGAACTGTTCGATCTGCTGCAGCAGCTGCTGTGAGAGCGGATCGGCAAAGATCATCGCCTTGGCGCGTACCGACAGGACGTCGGATTGCGCGGTAGGGGAGACCAGTAGCGGATTGGGATTGGTGGGCATCACAGGCTCATTATGGGGGCAGTTAGCTGCCGATTCGATAACGGGCGGTAATCTGCACAGTACGCGGCTCACCGGGTTGTCCGGAGATCAAGCCGGAGTTACCAGATTGGGGAGTCAGCAGCTGCAGATAGTCCGTATCGAACAGGTTGCGCACCTGGGCCACGAACTCGACGCCGCTGCGTGTGGTCAGACCAGCTCGCAGGTTGAACACGCCATAGCTGTCGATCACCAGATACTTGGAGGCTGAGGCATCTGCAAAGAACGATGAGCGCCAGTTGCCGTCAAGACCCACAGCGAGTTCACCCAGCGAGCCGGCACCGTGGCGGTATTCCACTCCGCCGGACACGCTCCACTTGGATGTGCCCGGCAGTGCGGCACCGCTGATGTCGCAGGCAATGGTCGAGCTGGTTTGCTGCTCCAGCGGGCAGGGCGAATTGGTGAATGAGGTATAGCGCGCATCGGTATAAGCACTACGCATGTAGCCTGACCAGCCCTCTACTGGCGTTACAGACAGATCCAGCTCGATGCCTTGCGAACGAACGTGATCGATGTTGGCCAAGTAGCCGCGCAGCGCACCGGGGCCTGAATCCACCACATTGGCCTGAAAGTCGCGTACATCACTGCGGAACAGGGCGGCATTGGCAGTCAGGCGCCGCTGCAGCCATTGCGTCTTGAGGCCCAACTCATAGGCAGTTGAGCGCTCCGGATCCACTACGGCGCGATTGAGCGCCGGGATGTTGCTGCTGTTGAGCGGCAGGCCGGCAAGATTGATACCACCGGACTTGAAGCCGCGCGCAGCGCTGGCATAGACCATTGCGTCAGAGGCCAGTTTGTATGAAACGGCCAGATCGCCCGTCACCGCACTGCTGTCAAAGTCGACCACATAGGCTTGCGGACGCGCGATCTTCAGACGTTCGTTGATCAGCGTGGTGCTGGTGATGGTGTTGCCACCACCGACGATGGATGCGTAGTCGGCGGTCTTGCGCTCACGCGTATAACGCAGGCCTGGTGTTACAGCAAAATGATCGGTGACATCCCAGGTCAGCTGGCCAAAGCCAGCGCCGCTGCCGATGGTCGAAACGGCTTGTGACTGAGTGTAGTAGCCGGTCAGCAGATCGGTGGGAACCGTTGTGCCGATCAGCCAGTAGGCTGCATTGCTGCCCCACTCGGTAATGTTCTGGCCATGCAACTGCTGATAAAAGCCATACAGTCCGATGGTCCAAGCCACTGCACCTGGATTGGTCGAATTGAGGCGAAATTCCTGCGAATACTGATCCTGCTGCACCGGGTTGGCCGATTGGCGCAAGATATCCAGACGCGTGTAGTCGCGATCATTGGCCGGTTGCCAATCCCACCAGCGCCATGCAGTCACCGAAGTTAATGTGGCCGCTCCGATGCGAGTTTCACCCAGTAGCGACACGCCACCGATCTCTGAGCGCGCCTTGATGGGTGCATCGGAATCGGCCAGTCGGTCATAGGGGTCGCTGCTGGGCAACGTGTAGCCCAGCGTAGCGGCGAGCGCCGGGAACTGTCGCGCGGCTGGGCGCAGCGATGTACCCACACGCACTGTTACCTGTGTGCAGCAGTCGGCATTCTGCAGACTGTAATCACCCGTCAGACGCAGGCTGCTGTGCTCGCCCACATTCCACAGTAGCTGGCCACGCAGGCCCAGGTTGTCCTGATCATTGACGTTGTGGCCGGTGGTTACGTTGCGCACGAAGCCGTCACGGCTGGACTTGGCCACAGTGATGCGACCGGCCACGGTATCGGACAAGGGGCCGGAGTACATGGCCTTGGCTTGATAGAAAGCTTGTGTGCCGACCGTGGCCTCGACACTGCCTTCTGGGGAGAAACTAGGCGCACGGGTGCTGATGTTCAATGCACCGGCAGTGGTGTTCTTGCCGAACAAAGTGCCTTGCGGTCCGCGCAGCAGTTCCACACGTTCAATGTCTATAAGGTCAAAGGCGGCGGCGGCAGGGCGGCTGTTGTAGACCTGATCCACATAGAAGCCCACGCCTTGTTCCAGGCCATCGTTGGCCAAACCAAACGAGACGCCCAAGCCACGCACGGTCAGTGCGGTGTTGCGCGGATTGGAAGAGATGAACTGCAACGTAGGTGCCTGCTGCGACACCTGTTGTATGGTGTAAGTGCCTTGGCGAGCCAGCTCTGCCCCGCTGAGCACCGATAGCGCGATGGGCACGTCCTGTACTTTTTCGGCGCGCTTACGTGCGGTAACTACAATGACGTCCAGATCGTCTGCTGCCGGCGCAGCGACGCTGTCTGCTGCGTTGGCAGCACTGACTGGCACCAGGCCCACCGCCAGCGACCACAGCAGCGCGCAGCAGGGCAATGCACTGCGTACAGACTGCTGGATGCGGGTATTGGGGCGTTGGATGCTCATCGTAGATCTACCTGGTTGTTTGTTAATCGGCGGTATTGATAGAGCAGCTTTCATGCCAACAATGCATCGATGTGGTGCCTTGTTATGCGGCCTTGCGGTGGTCTTCCGAGGGGCTAAGCTGAAGCCATTGTTTGATTTTCAGCACACCTGCCAACAGCGGTGTTTGATACCTCACAGCGAGAGGGAAAGTTGATGGATCGGTACAAGCAAGCAACTCGATCACCCGATACGACGCGGCGACGATTTGTCTGCGGCTTGGCAGCAGGCGGGCTGGTTAGCGCGCTGTCGCCGCGCTCTTTGTGGGCCGCTGGGTCTGATTCAGCTCAATCGGGCATGCCTGTGTTGCAAGGCCCGCAACTGCAGTTGGACATCACGGCTGCGCAAGTCAATTTCACAGGCCGCAGCGCGATGGGCACAGCAGTCAACGGTGGTGTGCCTGCGCCCTTGCTGCGACTGCGCGAGGGCGATCTCTTGCAGGCCCGCGTAAGCAATCATCTCAGTACTGCGACGGCGATTCACTGGCATGGTCTGGTCGTGCCTGCCGGGATGGACGGCGTACCGGGATTGAGTTTTGCCGGCATTGCTCCGGGTGCCAGCTTCGACTATCGCTTTGCACTGCATCAAAGCGGCACCTATTGGTATCACGCGCACGCGGGCTTTCAAGAGCAGACGGGCCTGTATGGGCCATTGGTAATCGAGCCGCGCAACAGCGACCCGTTTGCCTATGACCGTGACTATGTCGTGATGTTGTCGGACTGGAGCGATACCGCGCCACAACGCATTCTGACGCGCATTAAGAAGCAGGCCTCTTACTACAACCATCAGCAGCGCACCGTTTCAGAGCTGCTGCGTGACATTCAGGCAAAGGGTGCCAAAGCGGCATTTGCCGACCGCCGTGAATGGGGTCAGATGCGCATGACACCCACCGATCGGGCCGATGTCGATGCGACCGCTTATACCTATTTGCTCAATGGCCGCACGCCAGCGGCCAACTGGACAGGCTTGTTCAAACCCGGTGAGCGTCTGCGGCTGCGCTTCATCAACGCCGGTGCAATGACTTATTTTGATGTGCGCATACCCGGGCTGCGCATGACAGTGGTGGCGGCAGATGGTCAGTTGGT
>CANFSB010000042.1 GCA_947449495.1 Pseudomonadota bacterium | reverse complement strand
GGGTTCTTGCGTGTCGAGCCAACCGCGCGGGTTGCCGGTGTCCACCGAACAGAAGCGGCAAGCACGCGTACACACCGCGCCCATCAACATGATGGTGGCGGTGCCAGCGTTCCAGCATTCACCGATGTTGGGGCACTTGGCTTCTTCGCATACGGTGGCCAAGCGATGCTCGTGCACCGTGCGGCGCACAAAGTCATAGCGCGGGCCACTGGCAGGCTGTGCCTTAAGCCAACGCGGTTTGCCCGAACTGCTGTTCACGCCCTCGCCCAGCACGGCCACATCGCGGGGCTTTTGGCCGTCGCGGATGGCGGTGAAGCCCTGTGCGGTGGTGTATTTGTGGCCGCTGCGCGCATCGGTGCCAAACGGCGCGGCAGGCTCTGCAGCCACTGGCTCGACGACGACGCCGATGTTCTTGAGATCAGCCATCGGCTTGCCCTGTTCCATCGGCGCGATGGTCGCACAGGCGCAGATAAGCGTCGAGTTGAGACAGTCGCTCGGGTGTGCCCACATCCAGCCAATAGCCGCTATGCAACTGCAATCCCAGTTGCCCGGCGTCGCGCGCGGCAAACAGCAGCGGCGCCAGCGCAAAGCGCCCTGCACTGCAACCGGCAAACAAGCGCGGATCGATCACTGCCACACCCGAATAGGTGTAACGCCCACCGCCGAGCTCAAAGTCACCTTGCGGGTGATGTGATGGATTGGGCACCAACACCAAGCGCGCCAGCTCACCGGGCTGCAGTGATAGCGTGCTGTAGTCGATGTCGGTATACACATCGCCATTGACGAGCAGAAACGGCGCATCCCCCAACAAGGGCAGCGCATTGAAGATGCCACCGCCGGTCTCCAGTGCAGGCCATGGCTCGGGGCTATAGGCAATGCGCAGGCCCCAGGTGCTGCCATCGCCTAATGCCGCAGGCAGCTGCTGCCCCAGCCAACTGGTGTTGATGACCACCTCTTGCACGCCGGCCTGTGCCAAGCGTTGCAACTGCCAGTGCGCCAGCGTGTGGCCACCGGCCTGCAGCAAAGGCTTGGGGGTGTGATCGGTGTGCGGACGCAAACGCTCGCCGCGACCGGCAGCCAGCAGCATGGCTTTCATTCGATGCGTGCCTGCAATGCAAAGTCGTTGGCCGCAGGCAAGCGTGCGGCAAACACTTGTTCGGCAAACTGCGCAAACGGCCGCAGCTCGGTAAAGCGATAGGACGCGTCGATGACATAGTCGAGCGTGCGCGGCAGGTCCTTAAGATAGCCACGCTTGCCATCACGCCAGAACAAACGCGCAAAGATGCCCAGCACCTTGAGATGTCGCTGCAAGCCCACCAGATCAAGCCAACGCATGTATTCGATATCGTTAGCAGCGCACAGGTCGGTGCCTGCGCCCAAACGCTTACGCACTTGTTTGCGAAACTCACCCACCCAATCTTCGATACGACGCCGTGGCCACTGCACATAACAATCTTTGAGCAGCGACACCACGTCATAGGGTGCGGGCCCGCGCAGCGCATCCTGAAAGTCGATGATGCCCGGCGAGCGTGTGGGCGTGATCATGAGGTTGCGACTGTGATAGTCGCGGTGCACAAACACCTGTGGCATCGCCAGGATCTGCTGCACCAGAAAGTCTTCGGCATCGGCAATCAACCGCTGCTGTGCATCGGTCAGGGGCCACTGCAAATGATGCGTGCAGAACCACTCGGGCATCAGCGCCAGCTCGCGACGCAATACTGCTTCGTCATACTCGGGCAGCTCGTGCATGGCGCGCAGGCCGCGCACCTGAATGCTAGCCAGTGCTTTGAGCGCATCGTCATACAGCGGTGCAGGATCTGCGCCGGCATCCAATGCAGCGAGCAAGGGCTGATCGCCCAAGTCTTCTAGCAGCAGCAAGCCGCGCGCCGTGTCGGTGGCAAACACCTTGGGCACATGCACATCGCAATCGGCCAGCAACGCACGCACGTGCAAGAACGGGCCCGTGTCTTCTTTGTCGGGCGGCGCATCCATCACGATGAGGCTGCGCTGCGCAGTGGTGGCCCTGAAGTAGCGTCGGAAACTGGCATCGGCCGAGGCCGGCGCCAGCTTATAAGGCTCTAGCGCCACGTCATCGGCAAGCCAGTCGTGAATCAGTTGCAGGCGGGTATCGGTGTGCATGGCGACCACGAAAGAGGTGGCGGCCATTATACTGCGCTTACCGATGCGGATTCCCCGACCCCTTTTAGGCGCTGTGAGCTGCGCCGCTTTGTTGGCAGCACAGGCGCCGTTGGCCCACGCGCAGCTGTGCCCCGACGAGAGCTTTGCGCGCGGCATCCTCACGCCCCCGGCCACCCGCAGCAGCATCAGCCGCGACACCCCTCTGCAGGTGAGCAGCAATGCCGCCACCATCGCCATTGCCGGCGATGCCGCTGTCGATGGGCAGGTCACCGTCAATCAGGGCGATCGCGCGCTGTCGGCCGATCGCGTGCGCGTCGACAAAACCACCAACAGTGTGTCGGTCGAAGGCAATGTGGAATACCGCGATCCGCAGTTGCAGGTGCAAGGCAGTGCGGGCCGCTACGATGGCGGTGCTGCGCAATTCATTGATGCGCGCTTTCAGTTACTGCAACAAGCCTCGCGTGGCAGTGCGTCGTCGCTGCAACTGGACTCTGCCGGCACGCTGCATCTGGAAGGCGTGCGTTACACCACCTGCCCCGATGAACAACACCCCGACTGGCGCATCGATGCCGCACAAGTGAGCATCGATTCGAGCAATCAGACCGGTGTCGCGCGCAATGCCAGCATCCGCTTTAAGGGCGTGCCCATTGTGTATCTGCCGTGGATGTCGTTCCCGGTGGGCAATCAACGCAAGAGCGGCTTTTTGTTTCCCAGTGTGGGCAATTCGCAGCGCGGTGGCCTGCAGGTGTCGGCGCCTTATTACTTGGACTTGGCGCCCAACTACGACCTGACCGTCGAGCCCACGGGCTATGCGCGCCGCGGTGTCGATCTGTTTGGCAACTTGCGTTATCTGACCGACTCCAGTCGCGGCAGCCTGGAGGGCAATTACTTGCCCGACGATCGATTGGTTGGCAGCAATCGCAGCCGCTTGCAACTGCTCAGCACCACCGAACTGCCGCGGGATTGGCAGCTGCGCATCAATGCGCAGAACGTTAGCGACGCAAGCTACTTTGAGGACTTTGCCCAAGGTGCCGACGGCACCAGCGTGGCGTTTTTGCCGCGGCAATTGGCGCTCAGCTATCGCGATGCCACGTGGCGCAGCGGCATGGTGGTGCGCAACTACCAGACCATCGACAGCAGCTTGGCTGCGGCAGACAGGCCTTACACCGAGCTGCCGCGCCTGTATGCGCAGGGTCAGTGGAACAGCAGCCTGCTGCGCGGCCTCAGCTATGGCGTGGACACCGAAGCGGTGGACTTCAAGCGCAATACCGGCGCGCAGGGTTGGCGACTGGACCTGCGTCCGCGCATCGACCTGCGGGCCGAAGGTGCAGGCTGGTTTGTGCGCCCGGGTGTGGCGTGGCAGGACACGCGCTACCGGCTCACCGACACCGCCCTGGGCAGCAGCGCCAACCCCAGTCGCAGCTTGCCCAGCGCCACAGTGGATGCCGGCCTGCTGTTTGAGCGCAGCGCGGGCAGCGGCGGACGGCGGCGCGTCACGCTGGAGCCGCGGCTGCTGTACCTGTACACGCCCTATCGCAACCAGAGCAGCCTGCCGGTGTTTGATACCGGCCTGCCCGACTTCAGCACCGTGGCGCTGTTTCGCAGCAACCGCTATGTGGGCGCCGACCGCGTGGGCGATGCCAACCAGCTGTCGGCGGGACTTACCGCACGGCTGTTCTCCAGCAGCAACGGCACGCGCTTTTTGTCGGCCACGCTGGGGCAGATCGTCTATTTCACCCAGCCCAAGGTGCGCCTGCCCGGCGAGGCGCCCCAGACCACCGGCACCAGCGATCTCGTGGGCCAGGTTGAGCTCAAGGCGTTGGACAACTGGAGCGTGGACATCGGCACGCAGTGGGACCACACCACCGGCAAGGCCCAAAAATCCGACCTGCGGGTGCAATACCGCCCCGACGGCGGCAGCGTGGTCAATCTGGGCTATCGCTTTCAGCGTGATCGCCTGCAGCAGGCCGACGTCTCGGCCGCGTGGCCAGTGTCGGCGCAATGGAGCGTGTATGGCCGCATGCTCTATTCGCTGCGCGATAAGGGCACCATCGAGCAGTTTGCGGGCTTTCAGTACAGCGATTGCTGCTGGGGCGTGCGCGCCGTGGCCCGCAACTATGTCAGCACCCGGACCGGCGAACGCGACACCGGTGTGTTCCTGCAATTGGAACTCAAGGGGCTGGCCAGTGTCGGAACCCGTGCGGACGCTTTCCTGGAGAGGGCGATTCGCGGATACTCGCCTGTTTCCAGGGCGCGATGAACCTGCCGCCCCCGTCCAGAGGACTTCCCATGACCCGGCCGATCTACCTGCTGTTGGCACTGACCCTGGTGGCCACCACCGCCCCCGCCGCCGAACTGAGCAAGCGCGGCGCGCTGATCGACCGCGTGGCGGCCATCGTCAACGAGAACGTGGTCACCACCAGCGAGCTCGACGAGCAAGTGGCGATGATCACCGAGCGCCTGCAACAGCAGCGCACCGCCCTGCCGGATGCCGAGGTGCTGCGCAAGCAGGTGCTGGACCGCTTGGTCGTGCAGGAAGTGCAGATGCAGCGCGCCAACCGCGTGGGCATCAAGATCTCGGACGAGCAGCTCAATGCCGCCCTGGCCGATGTGGCACAGCGCAACAACATTCGCCTAGCTGATCTGCCGCGCGCACTGGCCTCGCAGGGTGTGGACTACGCCAGCTATCGCGACAACATGCGCAAAGAGATCACACTGACCTCCCTGCGTCAGCGCGATGTCATCGGCAAGATCAACGTCACGCCGCGCGAGCTGGAGCAGTTCATCGAGCGCCAGAAGCGCATGCCGTCAGAGACGATGGAATACAACGTCTCGCATATCCTCATCGCCGTGCCGCAAGAGGCCTCGCAGACGCAGGTCGACGAGTTGGCCAAGCGCGCCCAAGACATCTATGTTCGCTCCACCGGCACCGAAGACTTCGGTCGCTTGGCCGTGGCCTATAGCAACAGTCAGACCGCCCTTGAAAGCGGCTCGCTGGGCTGGCGCAAAGGCCCCGAGCTGCCCACGTTCTTTGCTGAAGAGATCGTCAAGCTCAAGGCCGGCGGCATCAGCAAGCCGATCCGCACGCCCAGCGGCTTTCATCTGATCAAGCTCAACGAAACGCGCGATATCAGCGGCAGCAGCAAGGTCGTTGAGCAGAACCATGCCCGTCACATCCTGATCAAGCCCAATGAGCTGCAGGACGATGCGACGGTCAAGCAAAAGCTCACCTCGATCCGCGAGCGCATTTTGAAGGGCGAAGACTTTTCTGCCTTTGCCAGCAGCATGTCCGAGGATCCGGGCTCATCGGTTAACGGTGGTGATCTGGGCTGGAATGGCCCTGGCACTTTCGTGCCCGAGTTCGAAGCCACGCTTGCCCGTCTCAACGACAACGACATCAGTGAGCCGATCCGCACGCAGTTCGGCTGGCACGTCATTCAGCTGCTGGGTCGCCGCAGCTTCGACACCACCGAAGAGCAGATGCGCAATCGCGCCTACAATCAGCTGCGCGAGAGCAAGGCCGACGAAGAGACCGAGCTGTGGTTGCGTCGTCTGCGTGACGAGGCTTTCGTCGACACGCTCAGCTGATGCTGTGACCGGCCCCCGGCCGCATCTGGCGCTCACCTGCGGCGAGCCCACAGGCATTGGTCCTGACTTGTGTGTGCTGCTGTCGCAGCGCATGGCAGCCCACGATCTGGGCTGCGACATCACCGTGCTGGCCGATGCCCCGCTGCTGCAGTCTCGCGCTGCACAGCTTGGGCAGCCGCTAGTCACCTCAGAGCGCTTTCAGATCGAGCATGTGCCGTTGGCTGTGCCTGCTGTGGCAGGTCAGCTGGACGTGCGCAATGCGCATCACGTGCTGGCGCTGCTGGATGTTGCGCTGCAAGGCTGTCGCAGTGGTCGCTTTGCCGGCATGGTCACCGGCCCGGTGCAAAAGAGCATCATCAACGACGCCGGCATCGCCTTTACCGGTCACACCGAATACTTGGCTGATGCCTGTGGTGGCGTATTACCCGTGATGCTGCTGGCCAGCAGCACACTCAAGGTGGCGCTGGTCACCACGCACCTGCCGCTGACTGCAGTCAGTGCGGCCATTACGCCCGAGGTGATGGATCAAACCCTGCATATTGTTGATGCCGATTTGCGGCGCTTGTGGCGCATAGCAAAGCCGCGCATTGCCGTGTGTGGTCTGAATCCGCATGCCGGAGAAAGTGGACACATGGGCCGTGAAGAAATCGACGTGATCGCCCCTGCCATTGCACGCGCTCGCGCTGCAGGCATTGATGCCAGCGGCCCTTGGCCTGCCGATACTATTTTTGTGCCGCAGCGTTTGGATCAACACGATGTGGTGCTGGCCATGTATCACGATCAAGGTTTGCCCACACTCAAGTACACCGGCTTTGGCAGTGCTGTGAATGTGACGCTGGGTTTGCCGGTGCTGCGCACCTCCGTGGATCACGGCACGGCGCTGGATCTGGCCGGTAGTGGTCGCGCCGACTGCGGCAGCCTTGAGGCCGCCGTGCGCATGGCAGCGCAGTTGGCATGATGCGCACCCGCAAACGCTTCGGTCAGCACTTCCTGCACGATCAATCGGTGCTCACGCGCATCGTATCGGCCGTCAATCCGCAGCCCGGGCAGCACGTAGTAGAGATCGGCCCCGGTGCCGGCGCGCTCACGGCGCTGTTGCTCGAGCATGTGCCGCACCTGGATGCGGTCGAGATCGATCGCGACCTGGCTGCTCTGCTGCAAGAGCGCTGGCCCACACAGTTGCAACTGCATGGCATGGATGCGCTGTCGTTTGACTTTGGTGCGTTAGCACGCGAACGCGGCGGGCGTCTGCGTGTGGTGGGCAACCTGCCCTACAACATCTCCACGCCGCTACTGTTTCATCTGCTGCGCTTTGTCGATGCCATAGACGACATGTACGTCATGCTGCAACGCGAAGTCATCGATCGCATGGCCGCTGCACCGGGCACCGAAGATTATGGCCGCCTGACAGTGATGCTCTCGCCATGGCTGCACATCGAAAAGCTGTTTGATGTGGGCCCCGGTGCGTTCAAGCCGCCACCGCGCGTGTGGTCTGCGGTGGCGCGACTGACCGTGCTGCGCCAGCCGCGCTTTGACGTGCCGCCGGCCTTTGCGGCGGTGGTCTCTGCCGCGTTCTCTGCACGGCGCAAAACACTGCGCAACGGCCTGCGTCAGCTGGTGCCCGAGTCCGCGTATGCGCTGTGCGGCGTGGACCCGGGCGCGCGCCCCGAGACGCTGGCACCGGCGCAATTTGCCGCGCTGGCTGCGCTTGCCACCGTACCGCCGGCTGTGATTACCTGACCCCCTAATGACCAGCACGCACAACATCACCGTGGACGTCGTCACGGCCTATATGCCCGAGCAGTCCGAGCCCGAAGAGCGGCGCTTTGTCTTTAGCTACACCATCACCATCCGCAACGAAGGCGCAGTGGCGGCCAAGCTGATGCGTCGTCACTGGCTCATCACCGATGCTGATGGCCACATTCAGGAAGTACGCGGCGATGGCGTAGTGGGCGAACAGCCGCTGCTCAAGCCAGGCCAAGGCTTTCGTTATTCCAGCGGCGCAGTGCTCGAAACTCCTGTGGGCACCATGCACGGCAGCTATCAAATGGTGGCCGATGGCGGCGCAGAGTTTGAAGCGCCCATCGCGCCGTTTCGCCTGGCCAAGCCCGGCGTGCTCAACTGACCGATGCCACGCTGGGCCATCGGTGATGTACAGGGTTGCCACGACGAACTGACCGCCCTCATCAAACGGCTGCGTTTCTCGGCCGATCGCGATCAACTGCTGTTTGTCGGTGACTTGGTCAATCGCGGCCCCGGCTCTTTGCAAGTGCTGCGACTGGTGCGCGACATGGGCCCCAACGCACGCACCGTGCTGGGCAATCACGATCTGCACCTGCTGGCGCATTGCATTGACCCTACGCGCCCACTGCGCAAAGGCGACACGCTGCAACAAGTGCTGCAGGCGCCCGATTGCACCGTGCTTGCCGATTGGCTGATTCAGCAACCGCTAGTGATCCACGATGCGCCGCGCAACGAACTGCTGGTGCATGCCGGGCTGATTCCGCAATGGACAGCAGAGGTCGCTGCGACTGCGGCCGCTGAAGTCAGCGCTGCCTTGCAACAAGACCCGGCCGGCTTTCTGGGCCGCATGTATGGCAATGAGCCCGATCGTTGGCGCGATGACTTGGCGCGCGATGACCGGCTGCGCTTTACGCTCAATGTGTTTACGCGCTTGCGCTATTGCACGGCTGAAGGCCGGTTAAACCTTAAGCTCAAATGCGCTCCGGTCGATGCGCCGGCGCCGTGGGCACCGTGGTTTGCGCACGAGGGTCGCCGCGCTGCAGGTACGCGCATCGTGTTTGGCCACTGGTCCACCTTGGGCTGGCATCGCAGCCCGCGGCTGCTGGGCCTGGACACCGGCTGTGTGTGGGGCGGCAGCCTGACGGCTGTAGATCTGGACGATCCCGACGCCCCGCCGGTGTCGCTGGGGTGCAAGGCGTGGCAGGCCACCGGCGCAGACTAAACGCACAGGCGGCATGAGGCTAAGATACGGCCTCTTTCCACTGTCCTGCAGGTACTGCCCATGAGCCTTTCGATGTACGCCGCCTCGGTCACCGTCTTCAATCACATCCTCAACAACCTGGAAGTGCTGCTGGACAAGGGCGCCGCCTTTGCCGACGAGCGCAAGATCGACCACAACGCGCTGTTGCTGTCGCGCCTGTCGCCCGACATGTTCACCCTCACCCGTCAGGTGCAGATTGCCACCGACATCGCCAAGGGCACCTGCGCCCGCTTGGCCGGTGTAGAGATCCCCAAGTTCGAAGACACCGAAGCCAGCTTTGCCGACCTCAAAGCCCGCTGCGCCAAGCTGCGTGACTTTCTGGCCACGCTGACCCCGGCACAGTTTGAAGGCGCCGAGACGCGTCAGATCTCGTTCAAGGTCGGTCCGCCGAACAACCAGACCACCATGGAGTTCAACGGCTCCGATTACATCCAGGTGTGGGGCGTGCCCAACGTGTACTTCCACTTCTCGATGGTCTATGCCCTGCTGCGCCACAACGGCGTGCCGGTCGGCAAGCGCGACTACTTGGGCTGATCCCCAACAAGCGCGGCGCCCGGCAACCTGCGTGTCAGGTTTCCGTGGCGCCCATCCACCAACACAGCAGCGGTGCCGGCACGCGCATGATCTGCGCAGCCGCTGTGCCATCAGCGGCCAGCGCCGGCGGCAAGCCCTGCATGGGTCCGAAATCATCCAGTGACTTGGTGACTACGTAGCCACGCGCAATGCGCTTGGCTTGGCACAGCTCCATCAATCCCTTCAACTCACGCGCACCGGTGTGCTGAGCACGGTACTTGACCTCGAAAGGGATGAGTTCGGTACCCACCTCTGCCACCAAGTCGACCTCATGATCGCGCTTGCCGCGCCAGTAAGAGAATCGAACGCTCTGAGCGTAATAGCGTGTGAAGAGATGCTTGAACACCGCCGTCTCGGTAGCGACTCCCAGTGCCGCTGCATCCTCCAGGAACGCTTTTCCTTTGAGCATGACCGCCGGTGCGATGGCCGCATCGGCCAGATACACCTTGAAGCGCGCTCGCAGGATGTCCTTGCCATAACCACACGGTGGCAAGCGATAGATTAGGTGGGCAGCTTCCAACAGCTCTATGAAGTGCTGTGCAGTCGGACGTTTGACCTGCAGATTGGCGCATAGATCCACCATGTCCAACAACCCGCCGTCGTGCATGCACAGGTACAAAAACGTGTGCTCTAGATCCAGCACCCGGCGCACACCAAACAGCGCAGTCATGTCGCGCTTGAGGACCTTGTCGATGATGTCTTCGCGCAGCAACCGCTGTGCTTGAGTGATGCTTTCCACTTGAGCAGTTTGGGGAAACCCGCCACGCACCAAGTACTCGTGAAAGTGGCCTACATACGCAGCAGCCGATTCTGTAGTCCGTTGAAAGTCCGAAGCGCTCCAATCAAACAGATCCCGCAGGCTGCGCAGCTTGGGTAACTGCGGCAACTCAACCTGCTTGATCTGCAGATACTCATAGAACGACAACGTGGTGAGTCGAATGGTGTGCCAGCGACCCACACCGGATTCCTGACCTGCCTGCAGCAAAGGCATGGCAGACCCTGTAAAGGCTATGCGACGCTCCTTGCGAAAGTCCACCTGGTGTTTGACCCAAGTACCCAAGTCGTGGCCGTGTCGACGGATGAACTGAGCCTCATCAAGAAACAGATACTCGGGACCTTGGACCTTGGGTTCACGTTCGCGCCAAGCATTGAGCACAGCGTCTATGCCAGCCAACTTGAGGACAGGGTGGTCAAAGGTGGCGTACAGGATATTGGCCGCAGGCACGCCACTGCGAAGTAGCAGATCCACAGACTGCAGCATCAGCGTGGTCTTGCCGATCTGCCGGGCGCCAGAGAGCAGCACCGCCCGTGGTGCCGGTGGATCGGTCATCCAGGCGTGCAATTCTCGAAAAGCAGCCCGTCGCCATAACGGCAGGTCTGCGACCGCCTCACCCCTCCACCAAGGGTTGAACTGCGCCAGAACGGCAACCAACTCTTCTTTAGGAATCTGCATGAGCCGATTTCTAACTAAAAGAGACTTTTAATACAACTACATTTTTACTAATTACATAAACGGGCAAGAAAAAGGCCCGCCGGATTTCCCCGACGGGCCTTGATTGGGTAGCGCTGCCGCAGGCGCAGCGCCGAACTCAAGTGCTTAGAACAGGCCTTCGACCTGACCCTGCGCGTTGAGCTTGATCGAGTTGGCCGACGGCACGCGCGGCAGACCCGGCATGGTCATGATCTCGCCGCATACCACGACGATGAACTCGGCACCGGCCGACAGACGCACATCGCGCACGTTGAGCACGTGATCGGTGGGCGCGCCCTTGGCGTTGGGATCGGTCGAGAAGCTGTACTGCGTCTTGGCGATGCAGACCGGATAGTGGCCAAAGCCAGCGTCCTGGAACTCCTTGAACAGATCACGCACCTTGCCGTCCATGCTGATGTCGCTGGCGCGATAGATCTGCTGGGCAATGGTGCGAACCTTGTCGACCAACGGCAGCTCTGACTCGTACAGCGGCTTGAACTGGGCAGTGCCACCTTCGGCCAAGCGCACTACTTCGTGTGCCAGCTCGAGTGTGCCCTTGCTGCCTTCGGCCCAGTGCGAGCACAGGATGGCCTTGGTGCCGATCGCGGTGCACAGCTCTTTGATCAGGTCATGTTCAGCCGATGTGTCGGCGATGAACTTGTTGATCGCAACCACTGCCGGCACGCCGAACTTGCTGACGTTCTCAACGTGACGCTGCAAGTTGGCAAAGCCCTTGCGCAGCGCGACCAGGTCTTCCTTGCCCAGCTGATCCTTGGCCACGCCGCCGTGCATCTTGAGGGCACGCACGGTGGCAACGATGACCACTGCATCGGGCGCCAGGCCCGCCTTGCGGCACTTGATGTCGAAGAACTTCTCGGCGCCCAGATCGGCACCGAAGCCGGCCTCGGTCACCACATAGTCGCCCAAGCGCAGGCCGGTCTGGGTGGCCATGACCGAGTTGCAACCGTGAGCGATGTTGGCAAACGGACCGCCGTGCACAAAGGCCGGGTTGCCCTCGAGCGTCTGCACTAGGTTGGGCATCAGCGCATCGCGCAGCAGCACAGCCATGGCGCCATCGGCAGCCAGGTCACGTGCAAAGATGGGCTTCTTGTCGCGCGTACGGGCCACGATGATGTTGCCCAAGCGACGGGTCAGGTCATCCAGGTCGGTGGCCAGGCAGAAGATCGCCATGACTTCCGAAGCGACGACGATGTCGAAGCCATCTTCGCGCGGATAGCCGTTGCCCGGGCCGCCCAGCGAGTTGGTGATCTGACGCAGGGCACGGTCGTTCATGTCGACGACGCGCTTCCAGCTGACACGACGCACGTCGATGCCCAGCTCGTTGCCCCAGTACACATGGTTGTCGACCAACGCAGCCAGCAGGTTGTTGGCTGCGGCAATGGCGTGGAAGTCACCCGTGAAGTGCAGGTTGATATCTTCCATCGGCACGATCTGTGCGTAACCGCCGCCGGCAGCGCCGCCCTTGACGCCGAAGCAGGGCCCGAGGCTCGGCTCGCGCAGGCAGATTACGGTCTTCTTGCCGATGGCATTGAGGCCGTCGCCCAAGCCCACGGTGGTGGTGGTCTTGCCTTCACCGGCCGGAGTGGGGTTGATCGCGGTGACCAGCACCAGCTTGCCGGGCTTGCGCGACTGCAGCGACTTGACAGTGTCGAGCGACAGCTTGGCCTTGTAGGGGCCGTATTGCAGCAGCTGGTCACGGCTGATGCCGATCTTGGCAGCCACGTCCTCGATGGGGCGCATCTTGGCGGCGCGTGCGATCTCGATATCACTCAACGGCATGGGAAATCCTTAACGTGTTTCTATGCGGGAATTTGGCCCTTTCGGGCCGCGAATCATGCCCAAAAGATGGCCCGAACGCCAGTTGTCCGGGCCGCCTGCCGATTGCGCCAGATCAGGCGTAATGGGCCAGCTTGAGGCCCGGCTTGGACCAGCGCGTCTTGTACAAGATGCCGCTGCTGGAACCGGTGATCCAGACATCGCGCATGTCGGCACCGCCGAACACCAGGTTGGTGGTCACAGCGTCGGGCAGCTTGCGGTGCACGTAGCGGCCGTCGGGCTGGAAGGTGGTGATGCCGCCGTTGAACAGCGTGGCCACGCAGATGGCGCCATCGGCCTGCAGCTTGAGGCTGTCGAGCCACTGATAGCCGGTCAGCGTGGCGATCACGCGGCCCTGGGCGGTAGGGTCGTTGGGAATCTCGCGGGTGGCCATCACACCGGGCGCCGACAAATCGTAGGCGTAGAGCCGGCCCTGCATGCAATCGGCCATGTAGACCACCTTGCCGTCGGGCGACAGGCCCACGCCGTTGGGCGAGTACTGCGCGCTGCGCCAGCGGATGATCTGCGACCCGTCGACCCGCGCGTAATACAGGCCGCCCAGGCGGCGCACTTCGTTGTCGGTCTGGCCATAGCAGGTGAACCAGAAGCCGCCGTGGCCATCCATGACCAGGTCGTTGGGGCCGTTGAGCAGGCGGCCGTCGCAGCGGTCATAGAGGGTGGTGACTTTGCCGGTGGCCAAGTCCACGCGCTGAATAGAGCCACCGTTGTACACCGCAGGCGGCGGGCCGGGCATGTTGGTGACGCCTTCGGTCCAGCCCCAAGCGCCGCCGTTATTGGCCACATACACCGCGCCATCGGGGCCGATCGCAGCGCCATTAGGGCCACCGCCCAACTCTGCAATGACGCTGCGCTTGCCCTTGGCATCGATGCGCGTAAGCGTACGCGCGCGCATCTCGACCAACACGATCGAGCCATCCTTCATGGCGATGGGGCCTTCGGGGAACAGCAGGCCCTCGGCGATCACCTCAAGACCCGCGGTGGCCTTGGTAGCAGCAGCAGCCAGCGGTGAGGCCAGCAAGGGCGTTGCCGCAGCAAGGCGCAACAGCGAACGACGATCCAACGTGACTGGCTTTTGCATGACAACCTCGGGTGACTAGCGGGGTATCATGCCCTTCCCAGACAGTTGCCGGGTAGATCGCCATGGGTCGTATTTTCGAAGTCCGCAAGCACACCATGTTCGCGCGCTGGAACCGCATGGCCAAGCAGTTCGCGCGTATCGGCAAAGAAATCACCATCGCGGTCAAATCCGGCGGCAGCGACCCCGACAGCAACCCGTCACTGCGCCGCGTCATGCAGAACGCGCGCGCGATCAACATGCCCAAGGACAAGGTCGAGTCGGCCATCAAGCGCTCCGCCGGCCGCGATGCCACCGATTACGCCGAGATCATTTACGAAGGCTATGCACCCCACGGTGTGGCCGTGCTGGTAGAGACCGCCACCGACAACCCCACACGCACTGTGGCCGGCGTGCGCAACGTGTTCTCCAAGCACGGTGGCAATCTGGCAGCCACCGGCAGCGTGTCGTTTCAGTTCAAGAAAATGGGCGTGTTCCGTCTGTCGCCCGAAGGCATCAACCAAGATGACCTCGAGCTGTATCTGATGGATCACGGTCTGGATGAAATGGGCGAGAGCACCGGTGAAGATGGCACGGCGCAATTGGTGGTGCGCTGTCTGTTTGAAGACTTTGGCCACGTGCAAAAAGCGCTAGAAGAGCGCGGCATCACGCCGATCTCTGCTGAGCATGAATACATTCCGCAGACCGCCACCGAGTTGCCCGAAGACCAGGCTGCCGAAGTGATGGCGCTGCTAGACAAGATGGAGCAGGACGATGACGTTCAGAAGGTTTACCACACGCTCGCCTGAGTTCGCGGCCACCAGCCTTGCGCTGTTGCTGCCGCTGACGGTTGCGGCAACTGAGGCCCCGGCTGCGCTGGAAGCCATCACCATCAGCGCCACGCGCTTACGTACGGTCGATGCGTTTGATGTGCCGGCCTCGATCAGCACTGTGTCATTGGATGCGGCCAACAGTCGTGCAGACGTCAACATGGCCGAGGTGCTGTCGGGTCTGCCCGGTGTTGCGGCACTGGACCGGCAGAACTACGCCCAAGACATGCAGCTGTCGATCCGCGGCTTTGGCGCGCGATCCACCTTTGGTGTGCGCAGCCTGCGGCTGTATGCCGATGGCATTCCCGCCGCCATGCCCGATGGCCAAGGTCAGTTGTCGCATTTCAACTTGATGGGTGCCGATCGCGTGGAAGTGCTGCGCGGTCCGTTCTCGGCGCTGTATGGCAACTCATCGGGCGGCGTGGTGCAGCTGTGGAGCAAGCCCGGTGCGGTGGGCGACAGCTGGCGCTTGAAGGCCACAGGCGGCAGCTGGGGCGAGCGCACGCTGGCCGCACAGGCTGCAGGCCAAGTGGCCGATGTGGGCTACAACGTCGCCGTGTCGCGCTTTAACACCGATGGCTGGCGTGACCATGCTGCCGCCAGGCGCGACTCGGGTAATGGCTTGTTCACCTTTGCTTTGCCCGGCGCGGGCCGGCTCAATCTAGTTGGCAATTATCTGGATCTGCCAGAAGCGCAGGACCCGCTAGGCGTAACACGCGCGCAGTGGGATGCCGATCCGCGCCTGACCACACCTGTGGCCACGCAATACGACACGCGCAAGTCGGTGCGTCAGGTGCAGGGCGGTGCGGTGTGGGAGCAACCCTTGGCCGCAGGCCAAGCGCTGCGCGCGATGGTCTACACCGGTAGCCGGCAAGTACTGCAATATCTGGCGCTGCCCATCACCACGCAGGCCAATGCGCTCAACTCCGGTGGCGTAGTCGATCTGGACAGCCGCTATGGCGGTGGTGATCTGCGCTGGTCGTGGCGCGGCGGCAGCGATGCACAGCCGTTTGAACTGACCGCAGGCGTGAACAGCGACAAGCAAAGCCAACACCGTCAGGGCTTCGAGAATTTTGTTGGTACCGCGTTGGGTGTGCGCGGCAAGCTGCGCCGTGACGAAGACAACACCGTGCGCAATGTCGATGAGTTTGCGCAGGTCTGGTGG
The DNA here is from genome assembly GCA_947449495.1 of Pseudomonadota bacterium. Taxonomy (GTDB): domain Bacteria; phylum Pseudomonadota; class Gammaproteobacteria; order Steroidobacterales; family Steroidobacteraceae; genus ZC4RG30. Next base: position 4,058 of record CANFSB010000042.1, on the reverse strand, counting down.
CAGCTGGCCCCCAAGCTGTCGGTGCTGGCCGGCGTGCGCCACAGTCAGGTGACCTTCGACTCTGTCGACAATTACATCGTCGGCACCAACCCCAATGACAGCGGTGGCATCGACTACAGCAACACCACGCCGGTCGGTGGTGTGGTGTTCGAGCCCAACGCGCAGTCACGCATTTATTTTTCTGCCGGTACGGGTTTTGAGACGCCGACCTTTAACGAACTGAGCTATCGCGCCGATGGTGCGGCGGGCTTAGCGCTGAACCTTAAGCCTGCCACCAGTCGCAATGTGGAAGCGGGCTTTAAGTGGCGCGATGGCGCGGGCACTGCGTTGGAGCTTGCGGTGTTCAAGGCCGACACCAGTGATGAGCTGGCCGTGGCTCGCAACGTCGGCGGTCGCAGCAGCTTTCAAAACGTGGCCGATGCACGCCGCGAAGGCTTCGAGATGGCTTTCGAAACGCCCCTGTCGCAGCAGCTGTCACTGCAACTGTCGTTTACGCAAGTCGAGGCCACCTTTCGCAGCGCCTATCTGATCTGCGTCACTGCCGGCTGCACCGTGCCCAATGTTGCCGTGGCTGCCGGTTCACGCATTCCGGGTGTGGCGCGCCAACAAGGTCATGCTGCGCTGCGTTGGCAATCTGGCGGCTGGAACGCCAGTGCAGAGCTGTCACAGATGAGCGATATCGTTGCCAATGATGTGGGCACGGAAGTGGCGCCGGCCTATAGCGTCGGCAACATCGAGGCTGGTCGTCAGCTGCACATTGGCCGCAGCACGCTGCGCCTGTTTGCGCGCATCGACAATATCGCCGACCGTCGTTACATCGGCTCGGTCATCGTTAACGAAGGCAACTCGCGCTTTTATGAGCCGGGTACCGGTCGCACGGTGATCGGTGGCCTGCAATGGCAACGGGAACCCTGACATGAGCACACCGGCCGGCACCACGCTGCGCGCACCGTTCAACTTTCGCGGTTGGATAGACGAGCACCGCCACCTGCTCAAGCCGCCAGTCGGCAACAAGATGGTGTATCGCGATAGCGAGTTCATCATCATGGTGGTCGGCGGCCCCAACTCGCGCACCGACTTTCATGTGGACCCGGGCGAAGAGTTTTTCTATCAGCTCGAAGGCGACATGACGCTGCGCACTGTGCAAGGCGGCAAGGTAGTGGATGTGCCGATCCGCGAGGGCGAGATCTTTTTGTTGCCGCCGTTCATGCCGCACTCGCCGCAGCGTTTGGCCAACACGGTGGGGCTGGTCATTGAGCGCCAGCGTCGCGACGGTGAACGCGATGGCCTGCAGTGGTACTGCGAGAGTTGCAACGGCTTGCTGTACGAAGAGTACTTTGCGCTGACCAACATCGAGACGCAGTTCCCGCCGGTGTTCGATCGTTATTTTGGCAGCGTTGAACATCGCACCTGCAAACACTGCGGCACGGTTGAGCCACTGCCCCCGAGCCGTCGCGCGTGAAGCACACGCCGATGCTGGCCCGACTTTGCCGCGATGCGGCAACAGGCCAGGAAGTCTGCATCGATCTTGCGGCAGGCGTCAGCTTGGCCATCCCGTTGCAGTTTGATGCAGCACAGCCGCGGCACTTTGATGCGCCGCCTGCCAGCAGCTCACCGTATGTGGTGGGCGGCTTTAATGGAAGCGTAGCGCGCGGCGCCAGCTGTAACTGCCGCAGCATCACGCTGATACCGCACTGCAATGGCACCCACACCGAGGGTGCGGGTCATCTCACCCTTGATTGCCCGCCGCTACATGCGCAGATCCCGTCGCAGCCCCTGCCTGCACTGCTGCTGAGCCTGGCCCCACAAGCAGCGCACACCACTGCCGAAAGCAGCCTGCCGCTGCCACAGTCTGGCGATGAACTGATCACACGCAGTGCGTTGTTGGCTGCATGGCCACAGGCACTGCCGTTTGCTCCGCAGGTACTGATCCTGCGCACCCTGCCCAACGGGCCAAGCAAGCTGGATCGCGATTACAGCGCCGCCAACCCGCCCTATCTCACGCTGCAGTTGGCGCAAGAGCTGGTCGCCCGTGGCATTGATCATCTGATCATTGATCTGCCCTCTATTGACCGCGCGCACGATGCAGGCTTGCTCAGTGCCCATCGTGTGTTGTTTGGTCTGCCGGCGGGCTCGACCGATTACGCTGCAGCGATGCGCCCGCAAGCCACCGTCACCGAACTGGCTTACATCGATAACGCTATCGCCGACGGTCCGTGCGCGCTGCAACTGCAAGTGCCGGCTTGGAGTGGTGATGCCCTACCCTCGCGACCGTTGTTATTCCCGTTGGTGAAGCCATGACTGTTGCCTCATTACGCGCGCTGCACGATCAAGCACAGGCACTGGATGCAGCCGATCCGCTGGCAGCACTGCGGTCACGCTTTGCATTGCCGCACGATGCTCAAGGTCAGCCGCTGACTTATCTGTGCGGCCACTCTCTCGGCTTGATGCCGCTGGATACGCGGCGCCTGATAGATGAAGAGTTACAAGACTGGGCTGCATTGGGTGTGGACGGTCATCACCGCGCACGCCGGCCTTGGATCGACTACGCCGAGCTGCTGCAGCAGGGTTTGGCGCACTTGGCGGGCGCACAGCCCGATGAAGTAGTGGCGATGAACTCACTCACGGTCAACCTGCACCTGATGATGGCCAGCTTCTATCGACCCGCAGGCCGTCGCAGGCTCATCGTGATTGAAGCCGGTGCGTTCTCTTCGGATCGACATGCCGTCAGCTCGCAATTGGCGTGGCACGGACTAACAACGGACGATTGCCTGATCGAAATCGCTGCGCCGCAAGGCCAGGATGTGATCGGCACCGCCGCGCTGCAACAGCTGCTGGCCCAGCGCGGCGATGAAGTGGCGCTGGTGCTGTGGCCCGGCGTGCAATACCGCACCGGTGAGGCGTTTGACCTTGCCGCCATTGCGCAGGCGGCGCGCGCTGCAGGCGCCTGCTGTGGCTTTGATCTGGCCCATGCGATGGGCAACGTGCCCCTGTCGCTGCATGACAGTGGCGCAGACTTTGCCGTGTGGTGCGGCTACAAATACCTCAACGGTGGTCCCGGTGCCTTGGCGGGTGCGTTTGTGCATCAGCGTCATGCGCGCTCTGACTTGCCGCGCTTATCGGGCTGGTGGGGCCATGATCCGGCCACGCGCTTTCAGATGGCTGCGCAGTTCACTGCTGCACCAGGCGCTGCAGGCTGGCAAATCAGCAATCCACCCATTCTGTCGGCAACGCCGCTGCTAGCCTCATTGCCGTTGTTCGAGGCAGCAGGCGCTGCTGCATTGCAGGCCAAGACCCTTTCATTAGGCTCACTGCTGCTTGATGCACTAGCCACGCACTGTGCCGAGACTCTGCAGGTCATCACGCCCTCTTCACGAGGTTGCCAGCTGTCGCTACGTGTAAAGGCCGGGCGCGACACGGGGCTGCGCGTGTTCGATCAGCTCACTGGCGCAGGAGTGGTTGCGGACTGGCGCGAACCGGACATCATCCGTGTGGCGCCGGTGCCGCTATACAACACCCATCAAGACGTAGTTCAGTTGGTATCGGCGTTGGTTGCAGCGCTGCGCACATGACACAGATTGGCATCTTAGGTGGCGGCCCTGCAGGGCTGTTGATGGCGGTGCTGCTAGCCAAACGTGGACACGGCGTGCAGGTGTTTGAGCGACGGGACGATCCGCGTCTGGCTACAGCCGCTGCGGGACGCTCCATCAACTTGGCACTGGCTGCTCGCGGCATCCGTGCACTGCGTGAAGCCGGTGTGATGGCTGCGCTGCAGAATCACCTGGTGCCGATGCGCGGCCGTCAGCTGCACAACAGTGATGGCAGCGAGCTGTTTGCCGCCTATAGTCAGCATGACGATGAGTCTATTTTTTCGGTGTCGCGCTCGCTGCTGACGCGCGAGCTGACACAGCTCGCCGCCCGCACTGCAGGCGTAAGTCTGCACTTTAATCACGCCTGCACCGGCCTTGCTGCCGACGGCACACCGCTGCTGCACGACGCACTGCAGCGCAGGCTGCCCGTGCCGCAGCTGTCACGTTGGATTGCTGCCGATGGTGCAG
>CANFSB010000041.1 GCA_947449495.1 Pseudomonadota bacterium | reverse complement strand
TGGTTGATGGCAAGCATTGGCCTTGCAATCGCGCTGCGCATCGCTAGTATCGCGCCTGCCTATGGGGTGGCTCACGTGAGCCTGAGATGTCGGATGGGCCGACAAACCCTTTGAACCTGATCCGGTTAGTACCGGCGGAGGGAGCAGGTATGAAGCTCTTGTTGCGTTGCGTTTTTACGCTGGCTTTCGCCGGCGCGTTAGTTCCCTTTGTCGCACAGGCCGAGCCCGACACCTTGTCGGAGGTGGTCATCAGCAGCACGCTGCGCGACACCCCCCTGAACCAGTTGCCTGCCAGCGTCACGGTGCTGTCCGGGCAGGTTTTGGATGCCGCGGGCAACAGCCATTTTGGCGATGTGCTCGATCTGGTGCCTAACCTCAACTTTGCAGGTGGTACGTCGCGTCCGCGCTATTTGCAATTGCGTGGTATAGGCGAGTTGGATCAATACGAGGGCGCACCCAATCCGTCAGTGGGATTTCTAATTGATGGCATCGACTTCTCGGGTATAGCGATGCCAGCGGCACTGTTTGATACCGCGCGTGCCGAAGTGCTGCGCGGTCCGCAGGGCACGTTGCTCGGTGCCAATGCTTTAGCGGGCTTGGTCAGCATTACCTCGCAGGCCCCTACAGACCGCGCTCAGTTGCAGGCTCAGCTGGAAGCTGGCGACTACGGGGTGCGCGGCGCAGGTGTGGTTGCCAATGACACGCTGGGTGCGGGTGATGCTGCTTGGCGCATTGCAGCTCACGTGTACAAAGGGGATGGCTTTCGCCACAACCTGTTCCTGAATCGCAAAGATACCAACGGGTTTGATGAAGACCTGGTGCGCGGCAAACTGCGCTGGTCGGTCAACAGCCAGTTGCAGGCGGACCTGACGCTGTTGTGGTCGAGCACCGACAACGGCTATGACGCTTGGACTATCGACAATACCCGGCTGACGCAGTCCGACAGGCCGGGCCGTGATGTGCAGCGCACGCGCGCTGCAGCACTCAAGCTGGATTGGACAGGCATCGACGGTGTTCGTTTGCTCAGCACCAGCACTGTGGCCGATTCGACCATCCGCTACTCCTTTGACGGTGATTGGGGCAATGAGCCGTTCTGGGGCATCAACGGGCCTTACGACTTCTATGAGCGCACGCTTCGCAGCCGTCGTACCTGGAGCCAGGAGGTGCGTGCTGCATCCACCAACACGCAGGGTCTGCGTTGGGTGGCAGGTGTGTATGCCTTGCACCTGACCGAAGGCAACGACTTGCTCGATCTGTACAACGGCGATGTGTATCGCACCTTGGTCAGTGACTACGCTGCGACCAACCTTGCGTTGTATGGGCAGGCTGACCTTGATGTGGCACCGCAGTGGTTGTTGTCGGCCGGGTTGCGTGCCGAACGTCGTGATGCGCGTTACGGCGACAGCAATGCACTGAGCTTCAAGCCCGCCGACACCATGATGGGCGGACACCTCACGCTGACGCGCAGCTTTGATGACAATAGTTCGGCCTATGCGTCGCTCAATCGCGGTTACAAGGCCGGTGGCTTTAATCTGGGTGCGGCGTTGCCGTCGTCACTGCGCCGCTTTGGACCTGAAGCGCTGTGGAACCTGGAAACAGGCTACAAAGCACGCTGGGCAGACGGTGCCATTGAGAGCCAGACCAGCCTGTTTTACATGCGCCGGCAGGATCAACAGGTCAGCAGTTCTTATCAGGCCGATCCCACCGATCCGCTCACCTTTGTATTCATCACTGCCAATGCGGCCAAGGGTGAGAACTATGGCGCGGAGTCGCAGTGGACATGGCAGCCACAGCGCGCGTGGCGGTTTGGGGCCAATGTCGGTCTGCTACGTGCGAGTTACATAGACTACACGCGCGCTGATATGAGCTTGTCAGGTCGTGATCAGCCGCATGCACCACACTGGCAGTTCAGTGTGTCGGCGGACTGGCAGGGCAGCACGGGGCTTTATGCGCACGCGGATGTAAATGGCAAAGACGCGTTTTATTTCAGTGCCGGCGATGACCAGCGCACCAGTGCCTATGCCTTGGTCAACCTGCGCGCCGGGTATCGCGCAGAGCGATGGTCGATAAATGCATGGGTGCGCAACCTGCTGGATCAGCACTACGTGACGCGCGGCTTTTACTTTGGCAATGAGCCGCCAGACTTTGCGCCCAAACGTTATGTGGACAATGGCGATCCACGTCAGGCTGGCATCAGCGCTTCTTTCGTTCTGTACTAAGGGGGCCTAATGCAAATTGGCGTTGAAATGAGCTTGTATCCGCTGCGTGCGGATTACATCCCCACCATTCAGGCGTTCATCGATCGGCTCAATGCCGATACACGGCTGCGCGTTGTCACCAACACCATGAGCACACAGGTGTTCGGTGATTACGATGTCATCTTTGAGCTGTTGCACCGCGAGGTGCGCGCCACTTTCGAGGCCACAGACAAAGCGGTGTTGGTGATGAAACTACTGGGCCCACTTGGCGAGGACCATGGCTGACGCGATAACCAGCAAGCTGCTGGCAGACCTTGCGGCTACTTCAGTAGCCGAAGGGGTCGCTGTGTTCGCGGGTCTTGTCTATGTGGTGCTGACGGTGCAGCGCAATCGCTGGTGCTGGCTGGCCGGTGGCATCAGTTCTCTTATCTTGGCAGTGCTTGCGGCGCAATCGTTGCTGCCTATGCAGGCAGTACTGCAGGCTTGGTATGTAGCCATGTCTGCGTATGGCTGGCTGCGCTGGTCAGAGCAAACAGGCACCGCTGTGGTGGTGTGGGGGTGGCGCTGGCATCTGCTAGGCGTCGCCGTTTGCCTGCTAGCATCGGCAGTGGTAGCAGCATGGGTGGCCAGTAACACCAACGCGGCGTGGCCGCTGCTAGACACCGCCACAACCGCCTTTAGTCTGTTTGCCACGTTGCAGGTGGCGCGCATGGTGCGCGAGAACTGGCTCTACTGGATCGTCATCGACGCTGTCTCGCTGGTCATCTTTGCGGCCCAAGGCTTGGTGCTCACGTCACTGCTGTTTGCGGTCTATCTGCTGGTGGCTGGTGTGGGCTATGCAACCTGGTGGCGCCAATGCCGCAAGCTGCGTTAGCACTCATTCCTGCCGCTGCATTGCTGGCGATCCCCGGCTGTGAGGAGGGTCGGCCGCCGCAACGAACGCGGCGCATGGCCGGCGGCACCTCCGGCACCGTCTGTCTTGAGGTGCTGACTGCACGCGGGCGCTTTGCCCTGCGTATCAGGCCCGAACACGCGCTGCGTGCCGGCGCCGACCCACATCGGGAGCTCAAGCTGCAGCGCTTGGCGGCGCACGCCGGTCTGGCACCTGCTGTCATTGCCGCCGATGCCAACGCTGGCTGGCTGCTGATGGATTATGTCGATGAGCCGGGGTGGAGCCTGTCGCTGTTGCAGCAGCCCCGGCGAATGGACGCACTGATGGGGCGCCTGCGAGTGCTGCAAACCCTGCCGGTGCTCAACGAACCGGTGTTTGACCCGTCAGCCCTGCTGCAACTGCAAGGCGCGCTCGCGGGCATATTGGTGCCGACTTGGCAGGGGCCCTTGCAGCAGCTGCTGCGCGCCGCCGAGCCACTGGTGCTGGAATGCCGCGTGCAGCCGGGGGCGGCAGTGGCTGCCCATGGCGATCTCAACGTTTCCAACCTTTTGGGGCCGCAACCGCTGTTGATCGACTGGGAATACGCCCAATACGCCGACCCCTTGCATGACTTGGCCTGCATGCTCGCCTATTACCCGCAGCTGGAGCCGCAATCTGCCCGCTTGCTGGCCGCGCTGGGGCATGACAACGCGCAAGGCCGCGAGCGTCTGGTGCTGCAAAAAAGGCTTTGGGGGCTCATCAACGGCCTGTGGCAGTCATTGCACGGCAGTTAGCTGGATAAACGCTTGGGCCACCGGCACAATAGGCGGCCAAGGCCATACCGCCACGATGCAGGACTGTAATACCCATGACGCTGCTGCGAGTCATTGATCTGGACGGCACTGAGCACGAGGTTGAGGGCCGTACCGGCATCACCTTGATGGAAAATCTGCGTGACCTCGATTACGGGGTGGCCGCGGTCTGTGGCGGCATGTGCGCTTGCGCCACCTGCCATGTATACGTGGACGCCGAGTGGGTGGGACGACTGGCTGCGCCGCATTCAGACGAGACTGACCTGTTGGGCGACCTGGCCACTCGTCGTGCCAACTCGCGCCTGTCCTGCCAGATCAAGTTCACGCCCGAACTGGCTGGCATCAAAATCGAAATCGCTGCTGACGAATAACGGCAGCGACGGAGGCAGGGCTGGTAAATCAGTCCTGCGCTAGGTTCGGATCAAACAAAAACATAGTCCATAAGGGCGCTCAATGAACTCTCCGCACCTCAAACCCGGCAAAGCGTTGATCTGCGGCTCGGTGGCCTTCGACACCATCATGGTGTTTCAGGATCGCTTTGCCAGTCACATCCTTGCCGACAAGTTGCACATGCTCAATGTGGCCTTCCTGGTGCCGCAGATGCGCCGTGAAGTCGGTGGCTGTGCCGGCAACATTGCCTACAACGTTAAGCTGCTGGGTGATTCGGGCTATCCGATGGCCATTGTCGGTCATGACTTCGGCCCCTATGCCCAGTGGATGGACAGTCACGGCGTGCCGCGCGATCACCTGCGGGTGGTCGACAGTGAACACACCGCGCAGGCGTTTATTACCACCGATCTGGACAACAACCAGATCACTGCGTTTCACCCCGGTGCTATGGGCCATTCGCACATCAACAAAGTGTCTGATGTCAGCGGTGTGTCGCTGGGCATCGTGGCGCCCGATGGCCGTCAGGGCATGATCGAACATGCGGAGCAGTTTGTGGCTGCCGGCATCCCGTTCATTTTTGATCCGGGCCAAGGCTTGCCGATGTTCGGTGGCGAGGAACTGCGCACGTTCATCGATCAAGCCACTTGGGTGGCAGTCAACGATTACGAGTGGAGCCTGATGGCTGAGCGCACCGGCTGGTCCGAGGCCGAGATCGCCAGCAAGGTCGCCGCCTTGGTGGTCACCCGCGGTGGTTCGGGGTCAACCGTCTATGCAGACGGCAAGGTCATAGAGATCCCGCCTGTGCCAGTCACCAACGTGGTCGATCCGACCGGTTGTGGCGATGCGTATCGTGCCGGCCTCATTCATGGCCTGATGCATGGTCTGCCTTGGGAAGTCACCGGGCGCATTGCCTCGTTGATGGGGGCCATCAAAATAGAATGCCGCGGCACGCAAAACCACAGCTTCACGATGCAGCAGTTCAAGGACCGCTATCGCGACAGCTTCGGCATGTCGCTTTGATCGTTTTACCTTTGCTTTTTTGTCACTCAACATTCAGACAGGAATCGAGCCATGAGCCACAGCTACCTGTTCACATCCGAGTCGGTCTCCGAAGGCCATCCGGACAAAGTCGCCGACCAGATCTCCGATGCCATCCTTGATGCCATTCTGGCCGAGGACAAATATTCCCGCGTCGCGGCCGAAACGCTCTGCAACACCGGTCTGATCGTGCTGGCTGGTGAGATCACCACTAAAGCCAAGATCGACTATCACTCGGTGGCACGCGGCGTCGTCAAGCGCATCGGGTACGACAACACCGACTATGGCATCGACTACAAGGGTTGCGCCGTGCTGGTGGCTTACGACACACAGTCGCCTGACATCGCCCAAGGCGTCGATGAAGGCAAGGGTCTGAACCTCGACCAGGGCGCTGGCGATCAGGGTCTGATGTTTGGCTATGCCGTCAACGAGACCGAAGAGCTGATGCCACTTCCGTTGCACCTGTCGCACCGTTTGGTGCAGCGCCAGGCCGAGCTGCGCCATGCTGGCAAGCTCAAGTGGCTGCGCCCCGACGCCAAGTCGCAGGTCACGGTCAAGTATGTGGATGGCAAGCCCACCGAGATCGACACCATCGTGTTGTCGACTCAGCACGATCCGGATATCAGCCATGCCGATCTGACTGAGGCGGTGATCGAAGAGATCATCAAGCCCATTCTGCCGGCACACCTGGTCGGCAAGTCGATCAACTACCTCATCAACCCGACCGGCCGTTTCGTGGTCGGTGGTCCGCAGGGTGACTGCGGCCTGACCGGTCGCAAGATCATCGTCGATACCTACGGCGGTGCTGCACCGCACGGCGGCGGTGCCTTCTCGGGTAAGGATCCGACCAAGGTCGATCGCTCGGCAGCCTATGCCGCGCGCTATGTGGCCAAGAACATCGTGGCTGCTGGTCTTGCCGACCGTTGCCAGGTGCAGGTGTCTTATGCAATCGGCGTGGCCAAGCCCACGTCGATCATGGCCACCACGTTTGGCACCGGCAAAATCTCTGACGAGAAGATCGAAGAGCTCATTGCACGCCACTTTGATCTGCGTCCCAAGGGCATCGTGCAGATGCTCGACCTGCTGCGTCCCATCTACGAGAAGACGGCAGCCTACGGCCACTTCGGCCGTAACGAGCCCACCTTCAGCTGGGAACACACCGACAAGGCCGCTGCGCTGGCCGCCGACGCCGGCATCAAGCGCTAACGCCACTTCAGGAGCATCAAATTCATGTCGACCAAACCCGATTATCTCGTCGCCGACATCTCTCTGGCCGATTGGGGCCGCAAGGAACTCAACATCGCCGAAGTCGAGATGCCCGGCCTTATGGCCATCCGCGCCGAATACGCCAAGACGCAGCCGCTCAAGGGCGCACGCATCACCGGCTCGCTGCACATGACCATTCAGACCGCGGTGCTCATCGAGACGCTGCAGGCACTGGGTGCGCAGGTGCGCTGGGCCTCGTGCAATGTGTTCTCCACTCAGGACCATGCTGCAGCCGCCATCGCGGTGCGCGGCACACCTGTGTTCGCCTTCAAGGGCGAGTCGCTGGATGACTACTGGGAGTTCACTCACCGCATCTTCGATTGGCCCGACGGCGGCTACTCGAACATGATCCTGGACGACGGTGGCGATGCCACATTGCTGTTGCACCTGGGAACCCGCGCAGAGTCCGACGCTTCGGTACTGGCCAACCCCGGTAGCGAAGAAGAAATCTCGCTGTTCAAGAGCATCAAGGCCACCTTGGCCCGTGATCCCAAGTGGTACTCGGTACGCCTGAAGCAAATCCTTGGCGTGTCCGAAGAGACCACGACCGGCGTGCATCGTCTCTATCAGATGCACAAGGAAGGCAAGCTGGCCTTCCCGGCCATCAACGTCAACGATTCGGTCACCAAGAGCAAGTTCGACAACCTCTATGGTTGCCGCGAGTCGCTGGTCGATGGCATCAAGCGTGCCACCGACGTCATGATCGCCGGCAAGGTTGCCGTGGTGTGCGGCTATGGTGACGTGGGCAAGGGTTCAGCCCAGGCTCTGCGTGCGCTGTCGGCCCAGGTCTGGGTCACCGAGGTTGATCCCATCTGCGCTCTGCAGGCGGCGATGGAAGGCTATCGCGTTGTGACCATGGACGATGTGGCCTCACAGGGCGACATCTTCGTGACCACCACGGGCAACTACCACGTCATCACCCATGACCACATGAAGGCGATGAAGAACAACGCCATCCTGTGCAACATTGGTCACTTCGATAACGAGATCGACATCGCTGCGCTCAAGCAGTATCCGTGGGACAACATCAAGCCACAGGTCGACCATGTCATCTTCCCCGATGGCAAGCGCATCATCCTGCTGGCCGAGGGTCGTCTGGTGAACTTGGGCTGCGGCACCGGTCATCCGTCCTATGTCATGAGCTCGTCATTTGCCAACCAGACGCTGGCGCAGATCGAGTTGTATGCCAATACGGCCAAATATCCGATTGGTGTCTACGTGCTGCCCAAGCACTTGGACGAAAAGGTCGCCCGTCTGCAGTTGGCCACGCTCAACGTCAAGCTCACGCAGCTGACGCCGCAGCAGGCTCAATACATCGGTGTGTCGGAACAGGGTCCTTACAAGACCGATCATTACCGGTATTGATGTAGTGACTGCACGATTGATCGACGGCAAGGCCGTCGCGAAGAAGCTGCGCGCCGAGTATTCGGTGCGCATTGCTGACCTTAAAGCCCGGCACGGTATCGTGCCGGGTATCGCAGTGATCCTGGTCGGCGACAATCCGGCCTCAGAGGTTTACGTCCGCAACAAGATCACGGCGTGCCGTGATACGGGTATCCACTCGGAGTTGTATCGGCTGCCGGCCGATACGCCCGAGGCAGATCTGATGAAGCGCATTGATGCCCTCAATGCTGATCCGGCAGTGCATGGCATCCTGGTGCAATTGCCGATACCGGCGCACATCAGTTTGCCCGCAGTGCTTGAGCGCATTGACCCCTCCAAGGACGTCGATGGCTTTCATCTGTATAACGTCGGCGCGTTGGTAGCGGGTAACACCGTGTTTCCGCCGTGCACGCCGTTCGGTGTGCAGAAGCTGCTTGAACACGAGAACGTCCCGATCGAAGGGCGCAACGTGGTGGTGGTGGGCGCCAGCAACATCGTTGGTAAGCCAATGGCACTCATGCTGATGAAGCAAGAAGCCACAGTGGCCATCTGCCACAAGAAAACTCGTGATCTGGCGCAGTTCACGCGTCTGGCAGACATCCTGGTGGTTGCAGCCGGCGTGCCGGGGCTTATCACCGCGGATATGGTTCAAGACGGTGTCGTGGTCATCGACGTGGGCATCAATCGTCTGCCCGATGGTCGCTTGGTGGGTGATGTGGACTTTGAGGGTGTGCGTCAAAAGGCCTCGCTCATCACGCCGGTGCCGGGTGGTGTTGGGCCAATGACCATCACTATGTTGCTGCATAACACCATCGTGTCAGCCGAGCGCAGCCTCAAGCTCGGAAGCTGACGGCGTGTGCATGGCTTGCGATCTGCTGCAGGGCGTTGATCTGGACGCCCTGCATACCGATGCGCAGGCCGTGCGTGATCCGGTGCATTTGCCGCTGATGCGTGGCGGTGTACGGTTCTCGCAGTTATTCCCTGCATTTGGTGTGCCGTTGCACGGTCGCGTGCGTCGTTGTCCGCCTGCGCAGGGTAATGGTCATGCCACTGCCACACCCACTGCTGTTGCGCAGTTGATGGCCGATGCCATCGACGACTTCCGGCATTTCTGTGCCGCCAAGCTCGATGGCCGCATCGATGCTTCATTGCGCTTTGTCCTGGCGCTGCCTACACCGTACAGCTGGCTGATGGCTGCGCCCGGTACACAGCCCGACATTGAGGCGCTTGCTGCACTGGAGCAGACCTATTGCGCTGCTATCACACAGTTGCTGGCGACAGTGCCCCCAGAGCAGTTGGCGGTGCAGTGGGATGCACCGGCAGAATTAAATTTATGGGAAACCCGTGGCCGCGATCTGGCGGCGCCGCGCGGTTTGCCTGAGCGTGTATTGGAGAGTTTTGTGCGGGTGTGGGCAGCACTGCCCGACACCTCAGAGCTGGGTCTGCATCTGTGTGCTGGTTCTGCTGCAAGCACTGCTGCTGCCAGTTGTGCGCAGGCCGTACGGTTGGCGGGTGCGGTGATTGCCAGCACCGAGCGTCAACCCGCTTGGCTGCACTTTGCAGTGCCCGCCGATGCGACCGATACAGACTGGTACGCGCCCTTGGCCAACCTGCAGTTATGGCCCGCGATGGAAGTGCATCTGGGTGTGGTGCATGCCGATTGCGGTGCTACGTCTGCCGTCAATCGACTCGCTGCCGCCCAAGCGGTATTGCCTTGGGCGGCCGCATCGCTTTCTTGCGCTGCCGATCCGGTGCAGGCGCTGCCGGTGTTGCAGCGGCTCTAGATCGACAGTGCCATTGGGTTCATAGGTCAGGGCGCTGGCGGCGGTCCGAACGCAGCAGCCCAGCCATAGATGCCGCCCTCAAGATTGATCGTGTCGCGGCCGCTCTGCGCAGCGATACGGCAGGCACTGAGACTGCGCACGCCACCGGCACAGATAAATACCACGCGACCGTCTGGGATCTCTGCCAGCCGTCCGGGCAGCTGACCCAGTGGTATATGTAGCGAGCCGGGCAGTCGACCGGTCTCCCATTCATAGGGCTCACGCACGTCCACCATCACTAGGCCATCAATGTTGCCGCCACTGAGTGTGGAGGCCAGTTGCTGCGCATCCCAGCTGTCGATTGCGGCCATGTCGTTCTCCGGTTCAAGGTGTGTAAGGGTGGGATGGTCGCCGCACACGATGCAGTCGGTACGACGACGGAAGCTAAACTCCTGAAAGCTCAGCGACAGCGCGTCGTAGACCAGCAGTCGTCCTAGCAACGGCTTGCCGATGTTCAGTAGCAGCTTGAGGGCTTCGGTGGCCTGCAGGCTGCCCATGACGCCTGGCAGCACGCCCAGCACGCCGGCATCGGCACAGCTGGGCACTACCGCTTGCTCGCCGGCTGGGAAAAGGCAGCGATAGCAAGGTGTCTTGCCATCAGGGACCCAGGTCATAGCCTGCCCTTCAAAGCGGTGGATCGCAGCCGATACCAGCGGTCTGCGTTCCAGCACGCAGGCGTCGTTGACCAGATAGCGCGTGGCCAGCCGGTCGGTGCCATCGACGATCACATCGTAGGTTTCGACCAGCTGGCGGGCATTGGCGGCGGTCAGGCGCGTGTTGTGGACGGTGATCTGTACGGTCGGATTGAGTTGCAACAGGCGTTCACGTGCTGCCTCGGCCTTGGATTGGCCGATCTGGGCCGTGCCAAACAGGACCTGCCGTTGCAGATTGGACAGGTCGACGGTATCGAAGTCGACCAGACCCAGGTGCCCGACGCCGGCGGCGGCTAGATATAACGCGGCAGGCGAGCCCAGCCCACCGGTACCCACGAGCAGTACGCTGCTGCGTTTGAGTCGCGTTTGCCCGGCTTCACCGATTTCTGCCAGTGCCAGGTGGCGGGCATAGCGGCTGCGTTCGGCGCCGTTCAGCGCGCCGGGCTCGTGTGCTTGGGGAGTCATGGGAGAGCAGATTCCCGTGGCAGGGCGCGGGTGTCAACCCGCCGATGTCCATGGGTGCGGCGCTGCTGCTAGGCTAGCTGCACTTTTGCTTGAGCTGTGGGAGATCCTGCATGAAAACATCCTTGCGCCTGATGCCCGGCCTGCTGTGCCTGTGGGCCTTAAGCTGTGTTGCCAACGCCGCCCAGTCGGTCAGCGTTCCACGTATTGATCAAGAGACTTACCGGCTGCCCAATGGCCTCAACGTCATTCTGGTGCAGGACAAGCGCCTGCCGCTGGTGTCGGTCAACATCTGGTATCACGTCGGTCCTGCCAATGAGAAACCGGGGCGTACCGGCTTTGCGCACCTGTTCGAACACATGATGTTCCAAGGCTCAAAGAACGTCCCCGAAGACCAGCACTTCAGCATCCTCGAAGGCGCCGGTGCATCGCAGATCAATGGCACGACAGACTTTGATCGCACCAACTACTTCGAGACCGTGCCGTCCAATCAATTGGAGTTGGCGCTGTGGATCGAAAGCGATCGCATGGGCTTTCTGCCTGAAGTGCTCGATCAGGCCAAGCTAACCAACCAACAGGATGTGGTGCGCAATGAGCGCCGTCAGAGCACCGAGAACCGTCCCTATGGTTTGATGGACGAGGCGCTGTTCCATACGTTGTTCCCCAAGGGTCATCCTTACTACGCTTCTATCATCGGCTCGCATGCCGATATCGAAGCGGTGCGTTTGGGCGATGTGCGCGATTTCTTCCGTCAGTACTACTCGCCCAGCAATGCCAGTCTTGCCATCGTGGGCGACATCGATAAAGCCGCAGTCAAAGCCATGGTGGCGCGATACTTCGGTCCGTTAAAAGCCGGCCCGGCAGTAGAGAAGGTCAGCGTCACGCAGCCGCGTATCGACGCGGAGCAGCGCGTGGTGGCGACCGATCGCATCGAGTTACCGCGCGTGTATATGGCCTGGCATACGCCGGCCTTGTTTGCGCCTGGTGACGCGGATGCGGATCTTGCCGCAACAGTGTTGGGCGGTGGCAAAACCAGTCGTCTGTATCGCAAGCTCGTCTATGAATTGCAGATTGCCCAAAACGTTATGGCTTCGCAGCAATCGCTGCAGCTGGGTTCGGTGTTTCAGATTGAGGCCACTGCTCGCCCGGGTGTGACGGTAGAGCAATTGGAGCAAGCCATCGATGCAGAGCTGACGCGTCTGGCCGCCGAGGGCCCAACTGCTGAAGAACTCGAGCGAGCGCGCAATGGTGTGCTCACGGGTCTGATGCAGTCGCTGGAAACCGGCATGGGTATCGCCAACCGTCTCAACAGCTATCAGCACTATCTGGGTCGCTCCGATTGGTTGCAGCAGGATCTGGATCGCTACCAGAAAGTCGATGTGGCTTCGGTAAAGTCCTTTGTGCAATCTAGCCTGCGTCGTCAGGCGCGCGTGGTGCTGCATGCAGTGCCCGGCGAGAAGAAGATTGACGATGTGCCGCGTACAGCCGAGCGTGCTGCCGAGGCGGCGCCCACCACAACGCCTGTCGACTGGCGCGCCAAGCGCCCGGTAGCAGCACCGGCTCGTCAGTTCACCTTGCCCGTCCCCAAGCGCTTTACCTTGCCCAATGGCCTGACGGTGATGTTGTTGGAGCAGCACCGATTGCCAGTGCTGTCTGCCAACTTGGTCGTGCTGGCAGGCAGCGATCGCAATCCCGTTGCCAAGCCGGGGTTGGCGTCATTCACCGCCGACATGCTGGATGAAGGCACCAGCACACGCAGCAACGGCAAGCTTGCCGATGACTTGGCCTCGCTGGGTGCGGCGCTGTCCAGTGGCTCCAGCACCGACAACGCAGCCGTGTCGCTGTACACGCTGACACGCAATGTTGATCCGGCATTCGCCCTGCTGGCCGATGTTGTGCTCAATCCAGCCTTCGATGCGAACGAGATCGAACGCGTGCGTCGCAGCAGGCTTACGCAGTTGGTGCAGCAGCGCGAGAACCCGACTGCTGTGGCGCAGCGCAGCTTCAACAAGGCGCTGTACGGTACGCATCCCTATGGCTATACAGAGCTGGGCACTCAGGCTGCAGTGCAATCGATTAGTCGCGATGACTTGCTGGCGTTCTGGAAGGCGGCCTATCGTCCCGGCAATGCAGCGCTGGTTGTCGCCGGTGACATCACCGAGGCGCAGTTGCGCAGTCTGATTACCAAACATTTAGGTGGTTGGTCCGGTGCTGGTGACCGTGCGGCGCCGCCGGCTGCCACGCAGGCTGAGACTGCTACGGTAGTGCTGGTCGATAAGCCCGGCGCGCCGCAGTCGGCTTTGCGCATAGGCCAGATCGGTGTGGCCCGTTCCTCACCAGACTATGTTCCGCTGGAAGTCATGAACAATGTCCTCGGTGGCATGTTCTCCAGTCGTATCAACCTGAATCTGCGCGAGCGCAACGGCTATGCCTACGGTGCCGGTTCCGGGTTTGCGTTCCGCCGAGGTCCTGGGCCTTTCGTGGCAACTAGTTCGGTACGCACCGATGCCACGGCACCAGCCGTCAAAGAAATCTTCAATGAGCTACGCAGCATTCGCGAAGCCGAGGTCACACCGGCCGAGTTGACGCTGTCGCGTGATTCTTTGGCACGGTCCCTGCCCGGCATGTTTGAGACCAGTTCGTCGATGGCTGGCAGCAGCGCGCAGTTGTTTGTGCACGGTCTGCCGCTCGACTATTACCAGAAACTGCCGCAGTCGATTCTTGCAGTGACGGCGGCGGATGTGTTGCGCGTTGCGCGCGAGCATCTGCAGCCAGAACGCATGGTCAGTGTGGTGGTGGGTGATCGCGCCAAGGTCGAAGATTCACTCAAGGCCTTAGGCATTGGGCCTGTCGAGGTGCGGCAGGCAGAGTAGGTCGGCGCAGCCATGACGCTGCGCCTGCGCGTGGTGCTATTCACGCTGGCCGTCCTGGTGCCAGCGTGTGTGGCATTGGGAGGGCTAGTGGCCGCCGCCGGCGATAGGGATCGTCTGGCGTTCGAGTCGCGGGTCCGTGAGACCACACGCGCTTTGTCCATGGTGCTCGACCGGGATCTGGAACGGCGCGCCGGCATTTTGCAGGTGCTGGCAGCCTCGCCGCAGTTGCAGGACTGGGACCTTGATTCGTTGTGTAAGCTCGCCAATGCAGCGTTGTTGGGAGCTCCGGGGCCCATTGCGCTACGCGATAGTCAGCGCCAATACCTCAATACAACTCAGCCCGGCTGCAAGGTCCCTGCCGACGTGGTGCCTGTGCTGCAGCGTTCGCGTACTAGCCGGGAGAGCCAGCTAACGCCGCTGTTTGCCGGTTCGATAACGCACGAGTTGATGATGCTTATCGATACGCCGGTTGTTGTAAAAGGCCGTGAGTATTTTTTGGGCTTGGGCATACGACCGGCCGAACTGCAGAGCATGATCGATCAGCAGCGGTTGCAGCCAGGTTGGACGGCGGCGATTCTCGACAGCGAAGGCGTGGTGGTCGCGCGTTCGCCAGATCCGCAAAAGTGGCTTGGCAAGCCCGGCAAGGACCATGCACGTAAATCCAGTGAGGTAGATGCAGGAACATCTACTGCGCTGCTACCCGAGGGCTCGATGCCCGGCTTCGACGCGTCGGGGCAGGCAGTGCAGGTTTTTTACAGCAGGTTACCTCGCCACGGCGTGACCTTCTTTATCACAGTGCCGGCCAAGCAGATGGGCGAGCTGGGCAAACGTATTGTGTCAGAAATGATAGTGCTGACTGTTTTGATGATCGTCCTTGCTTGCCTGTTTGCCTATTGGGTAGGGGATCGCGTGTCGCGTCCCATCGAAGCGTTACGTGATGCGGGCCGTGATCTGCAAGCCGGAATGCCCGTGCTACCTATAGCCAGCGGAGTGAGCGAACTGGCTGCCATCGGCTCTGCGCTGGTAAAGGCTAGCGAGGCTAACCGGCACAGCACTGCAGTGATGAATCGTCGTATTGCAGAGGCGGTGGCGGCCACCGAGGCGACGCAGAAACAATTGTTGCAAAGCCAAAAGCTAGAGACGGTAGGTCAGTTGGCCGGTGGCGTTGCGCACGATTTTAATAATGTACTGCAAACGATCTCTACGGCTTTGCATGTGCTGGGCGCACTGCCGCAACAAGTTGCGGCAAGACCGGTTATTGAGGCAGGTCAGCGTGCTGTGCAACGTGCTGCGCGCTTGGTGCGTCAACTGTTATCGCTGGGGCGAACGCCGCCGCTTGAACCACAACCGACTGATCTGCGTGATCTGCTGCTGCAAATGCATGACTTGCTGTCTTGCACCTTGCCGCCGCAGTTGCGCTTGCAAACCGATTTGACGCCAGAGCTTTGGTTAATTGAAGCTGATCCGGCGCAGCTTGAGGTGGCGCTGCTCAACCTGGTGTTCAATGCTCGCGATGCCACGCTGGGCAAAGGTCTTGTGACTATCAGTGCCAACAACCAGTCCTCCAATGACGGGGATTGGGTTGTAATAACAGTGCATGACAATGGTGAAGGCATTGCGCCGCACGTGTTGCCGCGAATTTTTGAGCCGTTTTTCACCACCAAGGAAGATGGTCGTGGCACCGGATTAGGATTGGCGCAAGTGCGTCGGTTCGCATCGTTGTCCCAGGGGACTGTCACTGCTGAAAGCATTTTGGGACAGGGCTCGAGCGTCAAATTGAGACTGCCTCGCGCGACTCGCGCTGTGTCCCAAAGTCTGCTCGATCAAGCTGCAGGACAATTGGCTGGCCCCTGCTGGCTGCTGTTTGTTGAGGATGATCTGCTGGTGGCGCAAGTAATCGTTCCTGCGCTAGAAAGTGCCGGATTTTCGGTCGTGCACGCGCGCAGCGGTGACGAGGCTTTGGCGATGCTTCGCGCCAGTACGCGCTTCGACTTGGTATTCTCCGATATCATGATGCCGGGTAGCGTGGATGGCTTGGCCTTGGCTCGGTGTCTGGCGCTGGATTGGCCGCATATTCCAGTGGTGTTGGCATCGGCATTTGCTAGCGACGTAGCGCAGTTGCCCGAGGTGCCAGTGCTCGTTAAGCCCTTTTCCATCCAGACTCTGGTCACTGCCCTAGTAGAAGCCCTAGCAAGACATGTCCGACCTTCCACCAATTGATCCTGCGCCCGCCGAGGGCATCTCGACAGCCTATCGCCGCGCTGATCGACGCGTCGCACTGGTGACCGGCGCGGGCTCCGGTGCCGGTGCAGCGATTGTCCATGCCTATGCTCAAGCCGGCATGCGCGTGGTGGTCTCCGACATCGACTACACGCTGGCTGGTTCCGTGGCAGCCGATGTTCGCAACCGAGGCGGCCAGGCGCTGGCTCATCGTTGCGATGTGGCCAGCCAAGAGCAAGTCGTGGCACTCATTGAGCGCGCCCAGCGCGACTTCGGCGCGATCTCTTGTGTTGTGAATAACGCCGGGCCCTGTCTGGAAGACGCGCCACTGGAGCATTGGTACCGTCTGGTCAGCGCAAATCTGCTGGGCACCTTGCTTGTTACGCGACATGCGCTCGATGCCATGCAGGATCGAGGCGGTTCTATCGTCAATATTGGGGCCAGTATTGGCTTGGGTCTGGGTGCTGCGGCGCAGCCGGCTTATGCCGCGGCTAAGGCCGGCGTAATGCGCTTTACCGCAGCCATGCGCTTTGCTCATCAAGACCATGGCGTGCGTATCAATTGTCTGGTGCCAGACTGGATTGCTACCGAGTCGCGTTTGGCCTGGTTGGCAGGGTTGTCTGCAGAGCAGCGACAACACTGCGGTGTGCCTGATGTGCTAAGCACACCAGAGCAGGTCGCTCAGGCGGTATTGGCCCTATCGCAGCGCCTGGATCATGCCGGGCGCGTGGTGTTGTGCCGTGCTGGTCAGCCGCTGCAACTGCTGCCCATTGAAGACGTGGACTATGGACAGCTTGAGCCTTTTTGATTTGGTCGACGTTACGGGAGTTTGTCTTGAAAGTGATCAATAGCATTGCCGATCTGCGTGAGATCGCCAAGCGTCGTGTACCACGCGCAATCTTCCAATACCTCGACCATGGCTCTTACGATGAAGTCACATTGCGGCGCAATCGCAGCGACTTTGAGGCGCTGCAGTTTCGTCAGCGGGTGTTAGTAGACGTAACTAAGCAATCAATGCAAAAGGACATTCTGGGTGTTCCGGCCAGCATGCCGCTGGTGCTGGCGCCGTGCGGGCTGACTGGCTTGGTACACCGTGACGGAGAAATCCTCGCAGCCCAGGCTGCCGAGGCCTTTGGTGTGCCGCTGTGTTTGAGCACGGTGTCCGTGTGTTCCATCGAAGATGTTGCCGCTGCCACCAAGGCTCCCTTCTGGTTCCAGCTCTATGTCATGAAAGATCGCGGGTACACAGGTGCATTGATCGATCGTGCAGAGGCTGCGGGCTGCCCGGTGTTAGTGCTCACAGTCGACATTCCTGTGTCGGGGTTGCGCCGGCGTGATGCCAAGAACGGCTTGGCCGTGCCGCCGCGTGTGACGTTCAGCAACCTCATCGATATGGCGACCAAGCCGGCTTGGGTGGCTGGCGTGTTGATGAGCAAGCGCAAGACCTTTGGCAATCTGGCAGCGGCTATGCCGCATACCGGCGTGGCTACGTTATCGCAGTGGATCGCCTCGCAGTTCGATGCCTCAGTCACATGGAAGGACTTTGAGCAGATCCGGGCACGCTGGAAAGGCAAGTTGGTCATCAAGGGCATCCTTGATGCAGACGATGCACGGCGCGCAGTCGAGCTCGGTGCGGATGCAGTCATCGTCAGTAATCATGGCGGCCGTCAGCTCGATGGTGCGCCTTCGACCATCTCTGCATTACCGCGTGTGGCCGAGGCTGTCGCAGGTCGCTCACAAGTGCTGCTCGACAGCGGTGTGCGCTGCGGTCAGGACGTGCTCAAGGCGGTGGCCTTGGGCGCCGATGCAGTGCTTATCGGCCGCAGCTATCTGTACGGGCTCGGTGCTGCTGGCAAGTCTGGTGTGAGCTTGGCGCTAGAGATCCTTGCGCGTGAGTTGCAGGTGAGCCTGGCGCTCACCGGTTGCAACGATGTGCGCGAGGCGACGCCAGCAATCCTCTGCCGGGACTAAACAGCCGGCGACGTCGTGGTTACATGACTAGCGGCGTGGCGATGAACTGCACACCGCGATTGCCGCGCGGTATTTTGTTCTTGAATGCTGCTGGTTTTACCACTAGCACATCGCAGGGCAGGGCATCGAGAATGCGCTCTGCTGTGTTGCCGATCAGCAAGCGCTTGAGCCCGCTGCGCGAGATTGCGCCCATCACCACAATATCAGCGTGCAGTTTCTTGGCAGTAGCCGGTATTGCATCAACTGCATGCTTGGCGACCAGATGCCGGTTGGCGGTGCGAATATTGCTGCCCTTAAGTGCCTTGTCGATAGCGCTTTGAGCGTGACTGGCCGCCTCGACTTCGATGTAGGCAGACAGGTTGGGAAGATTTACATCCAAGCGGTCAATGTCCAAGGTTGCCGGTGCAAACGCATGCACTGCATGCAGATCGCCCGTTAACGCCTTGGTGACGGCAGTGGCAGCATCGAGAATGCTTGCATCAAGCTTGGTAGGCTTGGCAAAGCTGTGCGACGGATCTATGGCCGCTAACACCACGGGCTTGTCGTATTGGCCTTTGGTCTTGACCAACAGCACTGGCACTGTGGCGTTGCGCAGCAGTTCCCAGTCGCTGAAACGCAGTGCCCAAGCGGC
Source organism: Pseudomonadota bacterium (assembly GCA_947449495.1). Taxonomy (GTDB): domain Bacteria; phylum Pseudomonadota; class Gammaproteobacteria; order Steroidobacterales; family Steroidobacteraceae; genus ZC4RG30. The sequence continues at coordinate 1,723 of CANFSB010000041.1, read as the reverse complement.
AATGTGCCGTGTGGCATGACGCTCAGCGACGATCAGATCCGCTTTTGTGCGCGAGGCACGACGCAGCACAGCCTCGAAGGCCGGGAAATCCCATTCGACGCAGATTGCCACTTTGGTGCCGGCTTCACGCAGCTTGGTGGCCACTCGATCCAGGCGCTCGAGTTGCGAGTTCTTCCAAGTCTTCTGGAGTTGCCGCACGCTTTGACCGGCCAGCGTTAGTGCATCCACATAGACCGGTTCGCATATGGCGTGGAAGAGCTCCAGTTCTGCGCCTGTCGCGCGTGCCAGTTGAGCGGCCTTTTGTACGGCAGGCATGCTGCGGGCGCTGGTGTCTTTGATAGCAACAAGAATGCGACGGATTCTGGCCATGTTAGCTCCTGGTTGGCTGCGCCGGCATACCGCTGCCGGTCTGATGGCTATCAGTGTGCCGTCATTGGAAATCATGCTACAGCGGTGCAGTGCGGTACCTCTAAGTAGTTCTACTTGGGTACTCTTGGCAGACGGGCCGACCGGGCCTAGTGGAGTGCAACATGACAGGCAAAGTGGCGGTAGTGACGGGAGCGGGATCGGGTATCGGTCGCGCAGTGGGCATTGCGTTGGGTCAGGCTGGCTATGCGGTGGTGCTGGCAGGCCGGCGTCTCGAATTGCTGCACAGTGCGGCCGCCGAGGCGGGCGCACAGGCCTTGGCCGTACAGGCCGATGTCACCGAGCCTGGGCAGGTGCAGGCGCTTTTTGATAAGGCTGTGGAGGCATTTGGTCGGGTTGATGTGCTCTTTAATAACGCCGGTGCTGCACTGCCACCGACCCCAATTGAAGACTTGCCCTTCGAAGCCTGGCAACGCTTGGTCAACACCAATCTGACCGGAGTGTTCTTGTGTACGCAGGCAGCCATGCGTGTGATGAAGGCCCAGCAGCCGCGCGGTGGCCGCATCATCAACAATGGTTCGATTGCCGCTTACACGCCGCGACCGCATCAAGGGGCATATGCCGCTACCAAACACGCGGTCAGTGGCCTTACCAAAACCACTGCGCTGGAAGGGCGTCAGTACGATATTGCCTGCGGCCAAATCGACATTGGCAACGTGCAGACCGACCTTGGCATCCCGATGTCAGCCGGTGCGTTACAGGCCGACTTCACGCGCAGACCCGAGCCAACCTTTGATGTGCAGCATGTGGCTGATGCTGTGCTGTACATGGCGGGCCTGCCGTTGAATGCCAATGTGCTCAACATGACGGTCATGGCCACCACGATGCCCTTCGTGGGACGGGGCTAAGTTATGAAGCAACCTATAGGTTTGTATCACGCCCCTGCCGGGCACTGGGTTGGCGACGGCTTTCCGGTGCGCAGCTTGTTCAGCTACGACCGACTGGGTCGTCATGTCAGTCCCTTTCTGTTGTTCGACTATGCCGGGCCACAGCTGTTTGATCCCACGCAGCAGCGGCGTGGTGTGGGAGCCCATCCGCACAGGGGTTTCGAGACGGTGTCCATTGTCTATGGTGGTGGCGTTGCGCACCGTGACTCGGCAGGCAATGGTGGCGTCATTGGTCCGGGTGATGTGCAGTGGATGACGGCTGGTTCCGGGCTACTGCATGAGGAGTTTCACAGTGAGCAGTTCGCCCGTGAGGGTGGTCTGCTGGAGATGGTGCAGTTGTGGGTCAACCTGCCTGCGACCGCCAAGTCTGTGCCTCCGCGTTATCAGACTATCGTCGACGCGCAGATTCC
>CANFSB010000040.1 GCA_947449495.1 Pseudomonadota bacterium | reverse complement strand
ATCCTGCCGCACACCAAGTTTGAATGCGAAGTGTACGTGCTGACCAAGGAAGAGGGCGGTCGTCACACGCCGTTCTTCAAGGGCTATCGTCCGCAGTTTTACTTCCGCACCACCGACGTTACGGGTTCGATTGAGCTCGACGGCGGCGCCGAGATGGTGATGCCTGGCGACAACATCAAGATGACGGTCGAGCTGATCGCCCCCATCGCGATGGATGACGGCCTGCGCTTTGCTATCCGCGAGGGTGGCCGCACCGTCGGTGCAGGCGTTGTCTCCAAGATTCTCAAATAAGGCTGAATAGACATGGCAAATCAGAACATCCGCATCCGCCTCAAGGCGTTCGACCACCGTCTCATCGACAACTCGGCTCGCGAGATCGTCGAGACTGCCAAGCGCACCGGTGCGACCGTCAAGGGCCCAGTGCCCCTGCCGGTCAAGATGGAGCGTTTCACGGTGCTGGTGTCGCCCCACGGCGACAAGGACGCACGCGACCAGTTCGAGTTGCGCACCCACAAGCGCCTCATGGACATCCTCAATCCCACCGATAAGACGGTCGACGCGCTGATGAAGCTCGAGTTGCCGGCCGGTGTGGACGTACAGATCAAGCTCAACTGATTTATTTTCAGAAATAAGCTTGCAAAGGGGCGCGGCGCTGCTACTATTCGCGTCCCCATTTTGGCCGCGACGAGATTCGCGGCCAGCGTTTTCGGACGCGGAATTCGGGCGAGGTTGGTTCTAAACGCCGCAAGGCTGGACCAAGACCACTCGAGGGCATCGCTACCACACGGTGGCGGGTCTTCCTGTCGGCTTCCCTCCCTGTACCGCCTGCATCCGCTGCCGTCGCGACACCGCGCCGGTTTGGCTGTCGATTAGAGGAATGCGAGATGACAATCGGGTTGGTCGGTCGCAAATGCGGCATGACGCGCGTGTTCACTGAAGCTGGCGAATCCGTGCCTGTCACGGTCGTGCAGGTGCTCGCCAATCGCGTCGCTCAAGTCAAGAATCCCGGCACCGACGGTTACCGGGCCGTGCAGCTCACGTACGGCAAGCGTCGTCAGGTGCTGCTGGGCAAGGCTGTCGCCGGCCACTACGCCAAGCTTGGTGTGGAACCGGGTCGCTCGCTGGTCGAGTTCCGACTCGACGCCGTAGAGCACGCCGACATCGCTCCTGGCACCGAATTCACCGCCGAGCTGTTCAAGGCCGGTCAGTTGGTTGATGTCACAGGCACGACCATCGGTAAGGGTTATGCCGGTGTCATGAAGCGTCACAACTTCCGCGGCGGTCCTGCCTCGCACGGTCACTCGGTCACGCATCGCGCGCCCGGTTCGATCGGCCAGCGCCAGACTCCGGGTCGCGTGTTCATCGGTAAGCGCATGTCGGGCCACATGGGTGTTGTCCGCCGCACCACCGAGAATTTGCGCGTCATCGAAATCGATGTTGCCCGCAATCTGCTGTTGATCAGCGGTGCGGTGCCAGGTTCCGAGGGCGGTGAAGTCATCGTTCGTCCGTCAGTCAAGGCAGCCCGCCTTGCCAAGCGCAAGTCGATTGCGCCGAGCAAGAAGGCCGATGCCAAGAAAGACGCTAAGAAGAAGTAAGGCTTGACCATGAAGCTCAAGATAGCCAACGACGCTGCCGAGCTGGAAGTCTCCGACGAGACCTTCGGTTCGGCCTACAACGAGGCCCTGGTTCACCAGCTGGTCACCGCCTATATGGCCGGTGGGCGTGCAGGCACCAAGCGCCAGAAGAGCCGTGCAGAAGTGCGCGGTGGCGGCAAGAAGCCGTGGGCGCAGAAGGGCACCGGTTCGGCCCGCGCCGGCTCGATCCGCAGCCCCATCTGGGTTGGTGGTGGTCGCGCTTTCGCTGCCCGTCCGCGTGACTTCACGCAGAAACTCAATCGCAAGATGTACCGCGTTGGTCTGCGCTCGATGTTGGGCCAGTTGGTTCGCACCGACCGTCTGATCGTCGCCACCGACGTCACAGTCGCCGAGGCCAAGACCAAGCTGCTGGTTCAAAAGCTCGCACAGATGTCTCTGAACAGCGTGTTAATTGTGGTCGAGGCGCAGGACGACAAGCTGACGCTCGCCGCCCGCAACCTTCCGTTCGTCGACGTGATCACGGTCGCGGGCGTTAATCCGGTCGCATTGGCCGCCTACGACAAGGTGCTGATCTCGGTCGGCGCTGTGAAGCTGCTTGAGGAGCGCCTGCAATGAGCCAAGAGCGCCTGACTACCGTACTGATCGCGCCGCACATCACCGAGAAGACTTCTCTGGCGATGGCCAACAACAATCAGTACGCCTTCCGCGTCCGTCGCGATGCCGACAAGACCGAGGTCAAGCAAGCTGTAGAGCTGATGTTTGACGTCAAGGTCGCACGCGTTCAAGTGGTCAACGAGCCGGGTAAGACCCGTCGTTTCGGCAAGACCATTGGCCGCACTCAGGATTGGAAGAAGGCCTACGTCCGTTTGGCTCCTGGCCAAGCGATCGACTACGAGGCCCAGGCCCAGGTCAAGCGCTGATCGCGCCGCGACCCACAGGTAACCGAAAATGGCACTCATCAAGCTTAAGCCCACATCCCCCGGCGCACGTTTCGTCGTCCGCGTGGATCGTTCGCACCTGCACAAGGGCGATCCGTATGCGCCGCTGACTGTTCACCAGAACAAGACCGGCGCGCGTAACCACTTCGGCCGCATTACCACCCGTCACGTTGGCGGCGGTTCGCGTCAGAAGTACCGCATCATCGACTTCCGTCGCGACAAGGACGGCATTGTCGGCATCATCGAGACGGTCGAATACGATCCGAACCGTACCTGCCACATCGCGCTGGTCAAATACAGCGATGGTGAGCGCCGCTACATTCTTGCGACCAAGGGTCTCAAGGTTGGCGACGAGGTACGCTCGGGTGCAGATTCGCCGATCAAGTCTGGCAACGCCATGGCGCTGCGCCATATTCCGGTCGGTTCGGTGGTGTGCAACGTTGAGATGAAGCCAGGCAAGGGTGGCCAGATCGCGCGCAGCGCGGGCGCCTCCGTCCAGTTCACCTCGCGTGAAGGCACCTACGCCTATCTGCGACTCAGATCCGGTGAGACTCGCAAGGTTCACATCGATTGCCGCGCCACCCTCGGTGAGCTGAGCAACGATGAACATAACCTGCGCGTCTACGGTAAGGCCGGCGCAAAGCGCTGGCTCGGTATCCGCCCCACCGTTCGCGGTGTGGCGATGAACCCTGTTGACCATCCGCACGGTGGTGGCGAGGGTAAGCCTGGCCAAGGTAACCCGCACCCGGTATCGCCGTGGGGTTGGCAGACCAAGGGCAAGAAGACGCGCCGTAACAAGCGCACCAGCAGCATGATCGTGCAGCGGAGGAAGTAAGCAGTGCCTCGTTCCCTCAGGAAGGGTCCTTTCGTCGACTTGCACCTTGCAAAAAAGGTTCAAGCCGCCGCAGCCCGCAACGACCGCAAGCCGATCAAGACTTGGTCGCGCCGTTCAATGGTGCTCCCCGAGATGATCGGGCTCACCATCGCAGTGCATAACGGCAAGCAGCATCTGCCTGTTCTCGTCACCGAGAACATGGTGGGTCACAAGCTTGGCGAGTTCTCGCCCACGCGCACCTTTAAGGGGCACTCGGGCGACAAGAAAGTTTCGTCGTCGGATTAAGCCATGCAAGTATTTGCTAAATACCGCTACGCACACATTTCCCCGCAGAAGTGCCGGCTCATTGCCGACGTTGTTCGCGGCAAGGAAGTTGGTCTCGCGCTGTCCACTCTTCGGTTCATGCCGAAGAAGGGTGCCGAGTTGGTGCTGAAGACTCTCGAGTCTGCAGTTGCCAACGCCGAGCACAACCACGGTGCCGACATCGACGAACTCAAGATTTCACGCATCGAGATTGACGAAGCTCCGCAGCAGAAGCGTTTTGCCGCCCGTGCCAAGGGCCGCGGTACACGCATCGTGAAGCGCTCGAGTCATATCACGGTCCACGTCAGCGACGGCAGGAAGGAATAGCGAATGGGCCAGAAGGTCAATCCGCTGGGCATACGCCTGGGAATCACCCGCGATTGGGTCTCCAAGTGGTATGCCGGCAAGAAGCAGTATCCGGCTCAGATTCTTGCGGACTTCCGTGTCCGCGAGTTCCTGCGCAAGCGTTTGGCCGAGGCTTCGGTCAGCCGAATTCATATCGAGCGCGCTGCTCGTAAGCTCAGCATCACCATTCACACGGCCCGTCCGGGCATCGTGATTGGTAAGAAGGGCGAGGACATCGAGAAGCTGCGCGCTGAAACCAGCAAGCGTCTCGGTTTGCCAGTTGCCGATGTGCGCATCAACGTCGCCGAGATCCGCAAGCCGGAGCTCGAGGCGCAGTTGGTTGCAGAGGGCATCGCGCAGCAGATCGAAAAGCGTGTGATGTTCCGTCGCGCCATGAAGCGCGCGGTAATGAGCACGATGCGCAGCGGTGCGCTGGGCGTGAAGATCCGATTGTCTGGCCGTCTTAACGGTTCGGAGATCGCTCGCACCGAGCAGGTGCGCGAGGGTCGGATTCCGCTGCACACATTCCGCGCAGACATCGACTACGCCACTGCCGAGGCCCGTACAACCTACGGAATCATCGGTATCAAGGTGTGGATCTTCAAGGGCGAAGTCTTTGACCCGGTGGTGGAAGCCCCGGTTGAAGCTGTCGAGCCGGTAGCCGAGCAGACGGCTACGGCCTGAGGAACAGGGAATGTTGCAACCTAAGCGAACCAAGTTCCGCAAGCAGTTCAAGGGCCGTAATGCCGGCCTGGCTCATCGTGGCAGCACGGTGGCGTTCGGCGAGTTCGGCCTCAAGGCCACAGAGCGCGCCCGGATGACTGCCCGTGAGATCGAAGCTGCCCGTCGCGCCATGGCGCGCGCCGTTAAGCGCGGCGGCCAGATCTGGGTTCGGGTATTCCCCGATGTCCCGGTCACCAGCAAGCCTCTTGAGGTTCGCATGGGCGCCGGTAAGGGCAACGTCGAGTACTGGATTGCCAAAGTGCAGCCCGGCAAGGTGTTGTTCGAGATGGAAGGCGTCACCGAGGCGCAGGCTCGCGAGGCTTTCCGCCTTGCCGGTGCCAAGTTGTCGGTGGCAACGATGTTCGTGAAGCGGCAGGTGCGCTGATGAAAGCCAAGGAACTTCGCGGCAAGTCCGCAACAGAGCTCGGCGCCGAGTTGCTGGGTCTGCGCAAGGAGCAGTTCGCGCTGCGTCTTCAGCGTGCGACCGGCCAGGCCGTCAAGCCCGACCAGTTCAGCAAGGTCCGTCGCAGCATTGCGCGGTTAAAGACCATTCAGCGTGAGCTTAAAGCTGGCGCTACCGGAGAGAAGGCATGAATACGCCCGCCACCGAGGTGGTTGCCAAGACAGCGCGTACGCTGACTGGCAAGGTTGTCAGCGCTAAGACTGCCAAGACCATCGCTGTTGAGATCACTCGCGTGGTCAAGCATCCGATGTATGGCAAGTACATGCGCCGTACAACGCGGCTTTTGGCCCACGACGAGGCCGGTGACGCTCGGGACGGGGATACGGTGCTTATTTCGCCGTGCCGTCCGATGTCGCGCCGCAAGTCATGGCGTTTGGTTTCGGTCGTCGAACGCGGCGCCGCGGTCTGATTTTCGAGGCAGGTTCAAGATGATTCAGATGCGCACGTTGCTCCATGCCGCTGATAACAGCGGCGCCAAGACCCTGATGTGTATCAAGGTCCTCGGCGGCTCTCATCGTCGCTATGCGTCCGTCGGTGACGTCATTAAGGTGAGCGTCAAAGATGCGATTCCGCGTGGCAAGGTTAAGAAGGGCGAGGTCTATGATGCCGTGGTCGTGCGTACCGCTTTCGGTGTGCGTCGTCCGGACGGCTCCCTGATCCGCTTCGATGGCAATGCCGCGGTGTTGCTCAACCAGAAGCTCGAGCCCATCGGGACGCGCATCTTCGGACCGGTCACGCGTGAACTGCGCAATGCCCGTTTCATGAAGATCATCTCGCTGGCCCCCGAGGTCCTTTGAGGTTTTCCACATGAACAGACTCCGTAAAGGCGACCAAGTCGTCGTAATTTCGGGCCGGGACAAGGGTCGCAAGGGCGCCGTTGTTCAGGTGCTCGCCAATGGGAAGGTGCTCGTAGAGGGCATTAACCTGGCGAAGAAGCATCAGCGTCCCAACCCGCAGCGGCAGGTGCAGGGCGGCATTCTTGAAAAGGAAATGCCCCTGGATCCGTCGAACGTTGCCATCGTCAACGCCACGACAGGTAAGGCCGAGCGCATCGGCTTCAAGACCCTGGCGGATGGCAAGAAGGTGCGCTTCCTCAAGTCGAACGACGAAGTGCTCGACGCATAGGCATTGGCAGGAAGAACATGAGCAGGCTCCAGCAATATTATCGTGACACCGTCGTTCCTCGCCTCCGGCAGGATCTGGCGCTGACGAACCCGATGCAGGTCCCCAAGATCACCAAGATCACGGTGAACATGGGCGTGGGCGAGGCCGTTGCTGACCGTAAGGTCGTCGACGCAGCCGCCAGCGACCTGGGCAAGATCACTGGCCAAAAGCCGCTGATCACCAAGTCGCGCAAGGCAATTGCGGCGTTCAAGCTGCGTGAGGGCTTGCCGATCGGTTGCAAAGTCACCCTGCGTGGTGAGCGTATGTACGAATTCTTGGATCGCCTCATCACTGTGGCGATGCCCCGAATCCGTGACTTCCGCGGTGTTTCTGCCCGTGCCTTTGATGGTCGCGGCAACTACACCTTGGGAATCAAGGAACAGATCATTTTCCCCGAGATCCAGTACGACGCAATTGACCAATTGCGTGGAATGGATATCACCATTACGACGACAGCCGTGAACAACGAGCAGGGTCGTGCGTTGCTGGAAGCTTTCAACTTCCCGTTCCGCAAGTAAGCACTCGACAGAACTGGCAACGAGGATAGACCGGATGGCCAAGACAAATATGGTCGAGCGCGACAAGCGCCGTGCACGCACCGTGCAGAAGTACGCCGTCAAGCGCGCCGAGCTTAAAGAGCTCATTCGCGCTCCGGCTACCTCTCCCGAGGCGCGTGTCGAAGCCCAGGAAAAGCTGCAGTCGCTGCCGCGTGACGCGAGTCCCTCGCGCATGCGCAACCGTTGCGCATTGACGGGTCGTTCGCGCGGTGTATACCGCAAGTTCGGCCTGGCCCGTACCAAGATTCGTGAAGCCGCTAACCGCGGCGAGATCCCCGGCCTCGTTAAGGCGAGCTGGTAGGAGGCACTGCAAGATGAGCATGACTGATCCTGTTGCCGACCTGCTGACCCGTATTCGTAACGGGCAAAGAGCTGGCAAGACGCATGTGAGCCTTGATTCGTCCAAGATCAAGACCGCCATCGTGCGTGTCCTGAAGGACGAAGGCTACGTAGCGGATTTCCATATCGATGGCGATGTGGCGAAACCGAGACTCACTATTGACCTTAAATACTTCGAGGGGCGTCCGGTTATCGACCGCCTTGAGAGGGTGAGTCGTCCTGGCCTGCGTATTTATCGCGGCCAGACCGAACTGCCCAAGGTGCTCGGCGGCATGGGGACGGTAATCGTTTCCACCCCGCGGGGCGTAATGACCGACCGTCAGGCCCGTGCAATCGGCCAGGGCGGCGAAGTTCTCTGCATCGTGGCCTGATCGGCCAAGAAGCGAATCAAGGGTTTAAAGCATGTCGCGCGTAGCCAAACGACCGGTTCCCCTGCCACAGGGTGTCACCGCCACGATTTCGCCCACTGGCGTCACCCTCAAGGGTGCCAAGGGCACGCTCAGCGTGTCGCTTGCCAAGGGTATTTCGGTGGTCGAAGAAGCCAAAGAGCTGAAGGTGGTGTTTGACGCCGCTGCCGGCACTGCGGCACTGGCGGGTTCCACCCGTGCTCACCTGGCCAATATGGTCAATGGTGTGACGGTGGGATATCAGAAGAAGCTGGAGCTAGTTGGCGTGGGTTACCGCGCTGCGGTTCAGGGCACAGCCCTGAACCTGACTCTGGGCTTCTCGCACGCGGTTGTCGTCGATATTCCGGAAGGCATCACGATCGAGGCGCCGACGCAGACCGAGGTGCTCATCAAGGGTATCGATCGTCAGCGGGTGGGCCAGATTGCCGCCGAGATCCGCAGCATACGTCCGCCAGAACCCTACAAGGGCAAAGGTGTGAAGTATTCCGACGAGAAGATCGTCATCAAGGAAGGCAAGAAGAAGTAGCGCGAGGACTTTCGAGTATGACGATTTCCACGAAAGACCGCCGAGTTCGGCGAGCCACCAAAACCCGCGCGCACATCCGCGAGCTGGGTGTTGCACGGCTGACTGTGCATCGCTCCGCCCAGCATATTTATGCTCAGGTGTTCGATTCGCAGGGTTCCAAGGTGTTGGTGTCCGCGTCGACGCTGCAGGATGCCGTTGCTGAGGGCCTCACCGGCACCGGTAACGTCGAGGCTGCCAAGGCCGTCGGCAAGGCGATTGCCGAGCGCGCTCGTGCGGCAGGCATTGAGAAGGTTGCGTTTGATCGCTCCGGTTTCCGCTATCACGGCCGCGTTAAGGCGCTGGCTGATGCGGCACGCGAAGCTGGTCTCGAGTTCTAATCCAGGCGGTACAGCAGATGGCAAGACCTGACAAAAATCAGAGCGCAGACGAGTTCACTGAGAAACTCGTTGCGGTCAACCGTACCTCCAAGACGGTCAAGGGCGGACGCCAATTCGGCTTCACGGCTCTGACAGTCGTGGGCGACGGTGCCGGGCGCGTTGGCTTCGGTTTCGGTAAGGCCCGCGAGGTCCCCGTTGCGATATCCAAGGCGATGGCCCAGGCCCGCAAGAATCTGGTGTCGGTGTCGCTCAACCGCGACACCCTGCACTACGCAGTGCGTGGCACCCACGGTGCGACGCGCGTGTTGATGCAGCCCGCTTCCGGCGGTACCGGCGTTATCGCTGGTGGTGGCATGCGCGCAGTGCTTGAGTGCGCTGGCGTTCGCAACGTACTGGCCAAGAGCTACGGCTCGCGTAACCCGATCAACGTCGTTCGCGCCACTGTTAAGGCGCTGGCTGACGTGCGCTCGCCCGCGAACATCGCCGCCAAGCGCGGCAAGACGCTTGAAGAGATCACGGGCTGATTACCATGGAAATCAACGCCAATTCCCCGATGCTGAAAGTCACGCTCGTCAAGAGCATTCATGGACAGCTTCAGAACATCGTGTCGTCGGTGCGTGGCCTCGGCCTGCGTCGTCCTCACCATTCCGTCACCGTGGCAAACACGGTTGAGAATCGCGGCATGATCCACACCGCGACGCATTTGCTGAAAGTTGAAGAGGCGCAGTGATGAGACTCAACACGATCAAGCCCGGTGAGGGTTCAAAGCGCGCTCCGTTGCGCGTCGGTCGCGGCGCCTCGGCCGGCCAGGGCAAGACCTCTGGTCGCGGTGTCAAGGGTCAGCGCGCTCGCAAGGGCGGCTACCATAAGGTCGGCTTCGAGGGCGGCCAGATGCCGTTGCAGCGTCGCCTTCCTAAGGTCGGCTTCCGCTCCAAGATGAAGGCTACTCGTGCAGAGGTTCGCCTCAGCGAGTTGGCCAAGGTCAAGGGCGACATCATTGATTTGGCGGCTCTTAAGGCATCGGGCGTTGTTCCGGTGTTTGCGCTGCAGGCCAAGGTTGTGCTGTCCGGCACTATCGATCGCGCGGTGACACTGCGCGGCGTGGGTGCGACCAAGGGTGCGTTGGCTGCCATTACGGCTGCCGGTGGTACCGTTGAAGCGGCTGCTGAGAAGGCATAAAGCACCCTTAAGATGGCCACTCAGTCCGCAATGAATCCGGCAACGGCACTTGGTGACGCGTCTCGCTTCGGCGAGATTCGTGGCCGGCTGCTGTTTCTGATCGGCGCTCTGATTGTCTATCGCACCGGAACATTCATTCCAGTGCCGGGTATCGATCCTGCCCAAGTGGCGCGGCTGTTCAATGATCAGTCCGGCACCATCTTGGGCATCGTCAACATGTTCTCCGGGGGTGCGCTCTCGCGCTTTTCCATTTTTGCGATGGGCGTGATGCCCTACATCTCGGCCTCCATCATCATCCAGATGATGGGCATGGTTGTCCCGCAGCTGATGGAATGGCGTAAAGAAGGCGAGGCTGGCAAGCGCAAGATGACGCAAGTCACGCGCTACGGCACCGTAGTGCTGGCGATGTTCCAGTCGTTTGCTGCGGCAGCGGCGTTGCAGTCGCAAAACGTTGTTGTTTCGCCCGGTGTGTTTCAGTGGTTGGTGCCTGCGACCATCACTATGACCACTGGCACGATGTTCCTGATGTGGCTTGGTGAGCAGATCACTGAGCGTGGCATCGGCAACGGCATCTCAATGATTATTTTGGTCGGCATTCTTGCTGGCATTCCTGCTGCGGTTGGTACGACGCTGGAGCAGGTAAGCACGGGTGAGATGGCGGCGCCGTTCTTCATCCTGTTGATGGTTGTTATTGTTGCTGTCACTGGTTTCTGCGTGTTCGTTGAGAAGGCCCAGCGCCGCATCACGGTCAACTACGCTAAACGTCAGGTGGGCCGCAAGATGTACGGCGGTCAGACCAGCCATCTGCCGTTCAAGCTCAATATGTCTGGCGTCATTCCGCCGATCTTCGCTTCGAGCTTGCTGTTGTTCCCCGCTACCATCGCCAGTTTTTTGGGCGCCAACAGTGAGTCTGCTGTTGCACGGGTTCTGCAGGGAATTTCGACCTCGCTGGGTTACGGCCAGCCACTGCATTTGGTTTTGTACGCTGCACTCATCGTGTTCTTCTGTTTTTTCTATACCGCGCTTGTATTCAATGCGCGCGACACAGCAGAGAACCTAAAAAAGTCCGGTGCATTCATCCCTGGCATCCGCCCGGGTCAGCACACGGGCGAGTACATCGACAAGGTGCTCACGCGGCTGACGCTGTGGGGCGCAATCTATATCGCAGGCGTTTGCCTGTTGCCTGAGACGCTTATGGCGTCGCGGGGTGTTCCGTTCCAGTTCGGTGGCACATCGCTGCTGATCGTGGTGGTAGTGGTGATGGACTTCGGTGCGCAGTTACAAGCGCACATGATGTCGCACCATTATCCGGGGCTGATGAAGAAGGCGAACCTGCTCGGTGCAGGCCGCAATGGCACCGGCAGTTGATGGCCCGGTCGCAAAGATGGGTCAACGAGGGTTTCGACTATGAAGGTACGTCCGTCCGTCAAGAAGATCTGCAAGAACTGCAAGATCGTGCGCCGTCGGGGAGTGGTCTATGTGATCTGCTCAACCGATACGCGGCACAAGCAGCGTCAGGGCTAAGAGCCCGACACTGTTTTGGCAACGACGTTGATTTAATGATGTTTCCACGTAGAATGCCGCGCCTTTCCAGCGGCATCGGGGCGAGCAGATGGCACGTATAGCCGGTATTAATATCCCGATGAACAAGCATGTTTGGATCGGGCTTACCCATATTTATGGGATAGGTCGGACCCGGGCACGCGAGGCCTGTGAGATCACGGGCATCCATCCTAGCACCAAGGTCAAAGACCTGACGGATGCTGAGGTGGCTGCGCTGCGCTCACAGATCGCAAAATGGGCGGTCGAAGGTGACCTGCGCCGTGAGGTGTCTATGAACATCAAACGGCTCATGGACCTGGGCACTTGGCGCGGTATCCGTCATCGCCGCGGTCTGCCGATGCGCGGTCAGCGCACGCGAACCAACGCCCGCACACGCAAGGGCCCGCGCAAGCAGGCCGTTAAGCTCAACTCGCAGCCCGGCAAGTAAGCCCGGCGCTGCACCGCTTTACACAGAGGCAACGGTTCAACTATGGCCGACCAGAAGACAGCCGCGGCAAATGCTGCGAAGAAGCCGAAGAAGGCGCGCAAGAACGTGCTGGATGGCATCGCGCACGTCCACGCTTCCTTCAACAACACGATCATCACGATCACCGACCGTCAGGGCAACACGTTGTCTTGGGCTACGTCGGGTGGTTGCGGTTTCCGCGGTTCTCGCAAGAGCACGCCCTTCGCTGCCCAGGTGGCAGCCGAGAAGGCGGGCGTTGCCGCTCAGGAACACGGTTTGAAGAACGTGGAGGTCCGCGTAGGCGGCCCCGGCCCCGGTCGTGAGTCCGCTGTGCGCGCACTCAACGGTTGTGGCCTCAAGATCACCAGCATCGCCGACATTACACCGATCCCGCACAACGGCTGCCGTCCGCCGAAGAAGCGTCGGGTTTGATGTACCGGAACCGACAGGAATAAAGAAATGGCGCGTTATACCGGTCCTACATGCAAGCTCTCGCGTCGCGAGGGTACCGATCTTTTCCTCAAGAGTGGCATCAAGCCGCTTGAGGCCAAGTGCAAGCTCCAGGTGCCGCCCGGCGGCATTAAGGGCGAGCGCCGCACGCGTTTGTCCGACTACGGCACGCAGCTGCGCGAGAAGCAGAAGCTGCGTCGTATGTACGGCGTGCTCGAGCGGCAGTTCCGCAACTACTATCAGGAGGCCTCGCGCCGTGCCGGTTCAACCGGTGCAACCCTGCTGTCGCTGCTGGAATGTCGTTTGGATAATGTCGTCTATCGCATGGGCTTCGCGTCCACGCGTGCTGAGGCTCGCCAGTTGGTAAGCCACAAGTCGATCCAGGTGAATGGCCATGCGGTCACCATTGCGTCCTACCAGGTAAAAGCCGGTGACGTCGTGCAGGTGCGGGAAAAGTCCCGCAACCAGCTTCGCGTCCAAGGCGCACTCACGGCGGCTGCCCAAGCGGGCTTCCCTGAGTGGCTGGACGTGAACGAAAAGGAAATGCGCGGCGTGTTCAAGTCGGCTCCGGCTCGCAGCGATGTGCTGCCGGATATCAACGAGAACCTCGTCGTCGAGCTTTACTCGAAGTGATGGTGGAGGTGCGATGCAATCCTCGGTAACCGAATTTCTCAAGCCCCGTGTAGTCAAGGTACATCCGGTCGCGCCTCGTCAGGCGCGTATTGTGATCGAGCCCTTCGAGCGTGGGTTTGGCCATACGCTGGGCAATGCCCTGCGCCGTGTCCTTTTGTCCTCGATGCCTGGCGCTGCGATCACCGAAGTGGCGATCGAAGGCGTGTTGCACGAGTACACCAGCATTGAAGGCGTCCAAGAGGACGTAGTCGATGTGCTGCTCAACCTCAAGTCGGTTGCTATCCGCATGCATTCGCGTGACGTGGCCGAACTGCGTCTGCACAAGAAGGGCCCCGGCCCGATCACCGCAGGCGACATTCAGGTTGATCACGACGTCGAGATCGTTAACCCCGAGCTGGTCATTGCCAACCTGAACAAGGCTGGCGAGCTGACCATGACCCTCAAGGTCGAGCGTGGTCGGGGCTATCGTGCTGCAGTGCAGCGCGTCGCCTTCGAAGAGTCCACCCGTCCAATCGGTCAGCTGCAGCTGGATGCGTCGTTCAGCCCTGTGCGTCGCGTGACGTATTCGGTTGAGTCGGCTCGCGTCGAGCAGCGCACCGACCTGGACAAGCTGGTCATCGATATCGAGACCAACGGCACTATCGATCCGGAAGAGGCGATTCGTCGCGCCGGTTCGATCCTCAAGGATCAGCTGTCGGTCTTCGTTGACCTGCAGGGTGAGGAAGAGGCTGCCGGTAAGACCGAGATCATGACTTTCGACCCGTTGCTGTTGCGCCCTGTCGATGAGCTGGAGCTCACCGTTCGCAGTGCCAATTGCCTCAAGGCCGAGAACATTCACTACATCGGCGACCTGGTGCAGCGCACCGAGGTCGAGCTGCTGCGCACACCTAACCTTGGTAAGAAGTCTCTTACCGAGATCAAGGAAGTGCTCCAGGGCCACGGTCTCATGCTGGGCATGCGCCTGGATGGTTGGCCGCCGCCCAGCCTTCGTCACGACGACGATCGCGAAACGATCTGATCAGGTATTAATTCATGCGCCATCAACTTTCCGGCCGCCAGCTTTCGCGCAACGCCCCGCACCGTCGGGCGATGCTGCGCAACATGGCTGTGTCGCTGCTGCAGCACGAGACCATTCGCACCACGATTCCTAAAGCCAAGGAATTGCGTCGCGTGGTTGAGCCTCTTATCACCCTCGGCAAGACCGACACTGAGGCCAAGCGCCGGTTGGCTTTCAGCCGCCTGCGCGACGCCAAGATTGTCGCCAAGCTGTTCACCGACATCGGTCCGCGTTTTGCGGCACGTGCCGGTGGTTACACCCGCATCCTGCACATGGCGCCGCGTCCCGGTGACAACGCTCCCATGGCGCTGATGCAGTTGGTGGATGGCCCTCTGGCCGCCGCCGCAGAGGCCCCCAAGGCCGCGAAAAAGAAGGCTGCTCGCAAGGCGCCTGCCCGTAAGGCCGCTGCTGCCTGATCGGGTTGTCCGGTCGGGGTGTTCATCCCCGACCGGGTTTGCGACTTCACTCCCCGCTCTGTAGTAGCCTCGCGTGTTTCTCAACTGAGGAGCGCGGCATGAGCATGTTGTCCGAATTCAAGCAGTTTGCGATGAAGGGTAACGTCGTCGACCTCGCGGTCGGTGTCGTGATTGGCGGCGCCTTTGGCAAAATCGTGTCCGCCGTGGTGGATAACATCATCACCCCGCCTCTTGGTCTGGCCTTGTCTGGCGTCAACTTCAGCGATTTGGCCATTACGCTTGCGACCGACGCGAGCGGTAAGCCAGTGCTGCTCAAGTACGGCGTGTTTCTGCAAAGCATGCTCGACTTTGTGATCATTGCCGCCGTGCTGTTCATGGCGATCAAGGCCATCAATCGCATGCAAAAGCAGCCCGAAGCCGCACCGGTTGTTCCCGCGGAACCGCCGCCGCCGCCACGCAACGAAGTGCTGCTTGAAGAGATTCGAGATCTACTCAAGCACCGCTGAGTCGCAGCCGCATCGATCTGGGTATTAACGGCCGCTTTTCAGTATCTGGAACGCATCGCGGGTGAGGTTCTCGCAGCCGTTGGCGGTGACTACCAGGTTGTCCTCGATGCGGATGCCGCCGCAAGGACGCAGGGCTTGCACGCGGCGCCAGTTGATGGCGTTGCCGTGCTGCCCGGTCATCGCTTTTTCGAGCAGCATGTCGATGAAGTACAGACCGGGCTCCATGGTGACAACAAACCCTGGTTCCAGGATGCGCGTCAGACGCAGATAGGGGTGACCTGCGGGTGGGTCCAGTTGCGGGCCGTCCGGATCGGGCAACCTGCCACCCACATCGTGAACCTGCAGGCCCAGTAAGTGCCCCAAGCCGTGCGGCAGAAACACGCTGGTTAAACCGCTGTGTACGGCCTGCTCCGGGTCTGTGTGGATGAGTTGCTGTTCGATTAGCAACTCAGCCAGCAGTTGATGCGTAGTCAGATGCAGTTCCCGCCAATCAATGCCCGGTCGCACTGCGGCGCACAGTGACTGTTGCAGAGCTTCCATGCCGTCGATCAATGATTGGAAGTCGCCGCCCGCTGCGGCATAGGTGCGAGTGATGTCGCTGGCATAGCCATGGCGCTGTGCACCGGCATCGATCAGCATCGAATGGCGCTCTGCAGGCACGCGACGTTCCAGTTGCTGATAGTGCAGTGTGGCGCAGTTGTCGTTGAGGGCCACTATTGCCTGATAAGGCAACTCCTGTTCGCGCAGCATGCAGCCGTCTAGAAACGCCTGATGAATGGCGAACTCGCTGTCACCATGATGAAACGCTGCTTCTGCTGCCAGATGACCGCGCGCTCCAAGCAGGCTGGCGGCGCGCAGACAGTCAATCTCATAGGGCGTCTTGCGCACCCGCTGCTCGTGCAGGCGGCGCAGCAGTTGCTGCGGATTGACGGATGAGAAACCAAAATCATCGAGTCCTTCAAAGGGCTCGCCGACAAAAGCAGTCAAACCGCTGATCGGATCCAATGCAGTCCGCGCCGCACCTGCTGAATTGACAGTGCGTATGTCGAAGCACTGCGTCCAAGCCGCATCCGGCAGTTGCGCCGGCTTGTGCCAGAAGTCGTCGGCAGAGTGAAACACCAGCACCGGCTTGCGCCCTGGCGTGAACTGCAGCAAGCAATCCGGCGCGTCACGCAGCGGCACCCACCACAGAAAGTGCGGATTGCTGCGCAAAGGGAACGATTGGTCATCCAGGAATGCGAGACGTTGTGTTCCCGAATGGATGACCAGCGAGTCGTGGCCGTAGGCCTCAAGTATGGGGGTTACGCGTTGCACCACCGTTTCAAGGTGGGTCGAAAAGCTTGGCGAGGGTCCAACTGGCGTGTTCATGTGAGGATTCTCCCCGAATCGGTCGCATATCCGCTCGGTGACTTCTGTGATGGTGTTTTCAATCTCATGAGGACTCTATACAATTTAGCTTCGCGATTTCGGGATCGCCGGGTGCCAAGTGCAACCGTCATTTCGGTCCGTCCGTTGTTTCCGTGCTTTTCACAATCATTTTCGGGGTATCGACTGATGAAAACCAAACTTGCTCTGAGCGCCCTCGCCCTGGCCCTGGCCCTGTCTGCTGGCTGCGCCAAGAAGGAAGAGGCTCCTGCCGCTGCTCCTGCTGCTGAGGCTCCCGCCGCTGCTCCTGCCGAGGCCGCTCCTGCTGCCGAAGCCGCTGCTCCGGCTGCCGAGGCTGCTGCTCCGGCTGCTCCTGCTGCCGAGGCTGCTCCGGCCGCCAAGTAACAGCTTCGCTGTTGCTGTCGTGTCAGACCTTCGGGTCTGACCGCGCCAGGCCCGGTCAGGCTTCAGCCTGCTCGGGCCTTTGCGTTTCAGGGACCTTGGTAACTGCGTGCCATCATGTCTGTGAGCCTTCGTGAAAGCCGCGCCTACCGTGCAGATCAACTGTTCATAGAGCGCGTGTACGGCGATTTTGTGAACGATCTGGCGCCGGATTCCACTGGCGTGTTTCCGCCGTTGGCGGGCCTTGCGATCGTCGAAGGTGAGGATGATCTGCAGCGCTGGTTGGCAGACCCTCAGGTGCAGCTATTGACCATCTTGCTGCATAAGCAGCCCGCCGGCTTTGCCGTGGTCAGCACCCGGCGCGGTTCGGGTCCGCAGGGCGACGCCACCAATCCATTTCGTATGACAGAGTTTTTTATTGCCAGGCCCATGCGTCGCCGGGGCGTGGGTCGTGCCGCTGTGCGTTTGTTGTTTGACCGGTTTGCCGGTGAGTGGCTGGTGACTCAGAGTCGTCGCAATGCGCCAGCAGTGGCGTTCTGGCGGCGTGTCATTGCCCAGTACAGTGGCGGGCGCTATCAGGAACGCGCCGCAGGCGATGAAATCCACCAGCGCCTGCGTACTGGTACTGTGCCGTCTGGAGCTGCGTCTGGGCCTGCGAACCCTGGCTCTGCAGCCTAGGGCGCAGTCCGCGCCAACAGTGGCGCCAAATAGCGTGCGGTCTCGCTGTTGGCCGCCTGAGCCAGTGTCTCTGGCGTGCCGGTGGCAATAATCTGGCCGCCGCCCGAACCACCCTCAGGACCCAAGTCGATGAGCCAATCGGCGGTCTTGATGACGTCCAGGTTGTGCTCGATCACCACCACGGTGTTGCCTTCGTCACGCAGACGGTGAAGCACGCGCAGTAACTGCGCCACATCATGGAAGTGCAGGCCGGTGGTGGGCTCATCCAGCACATAGAGCGTGCGGCCCGTAGCGCGTTTGGCCAGTTCGCGTGCCAGTTTGACACGCTGTGCTTCGCCGCCCGAGAGGGTGGTGGCGTTCTGCCCCAGCTTGACGTAGCCCAAGCCCACATCGACCAGCGTTTGCAGCTTGGGCGCCAGCGCCGGGATGGCACTGAAGAACGGCAGCGCGTCTTCGATCGTCATCTCTAGCACTTCGTGGATGTTGCGGCCGCGCCAGCGAATATCGAGTGTTTCGCGGTTGTAGCGTTGGGCCTGGCAGACGTCGCAGGACACATATACGTCGGGCAGGAAGTGCATCTCGACACGGATCAGGCCATCGCCTTCACAGGCCTCGCAACGACCGCCTTTGACGTTGAAGCTGAAGCGGCCGGCTTCATAGCCGCGAGTGCGCGACTCTGGCACTTGCGCGAACAGTTCGCGCAGCGGCGCAAAGATGCCCGTATAGGTGGCCGGATTGGAGCGCGGCGTGCGACCGATGGGGCTCTGGTTGATCTCGATGACGCGATCGATCAGCTCCATGCCGTCGATGCGATCCAGTTGTGGCGGCTCTGACACTTGCAGGCCCAAATACTGCGAGGCCGCCTGCAACAGCGTGTCGTTAACCAGTGTGGACTTGCCCGACCCCGACACGCCTGTCACGCAGGTGAGCAGTCCGACGGGAAACTCTGCGCTGACATTACGCAGGTTGTTGGCGCGCGCGCCGACGACGCGCAGTAGCTTGCCTGACTGTATGGGCGTACGCGCCGCGGGCACCGGTATGCCCTCTACACCGCGCAGGTAGCGTCCGGTTAGTGACTCGGGATTGGCGATGATATCGGCCGGTGTGCCTTGGGCGACGATACGACCACCGTGCACACCAGCGCCGGGACCTAAGTCGAGCACATGATCGGCACTGCGTATTGCATCTTCATCGTGTTCGACCACGATGACGGTGTTACCCAGATCGCGCAGACGGCGCAGCGTGCCCAGCAGTCGCTGGTTGTCGCGCTGGTGCAGCCCGATGGAAGGCTCGTCGAGGATGTACATCACGCCGGTAAGGCCAGAGCCCACTTGGCTTGCCAAGCGTATGCGCTGCGCCTCGCCGCCGGAGAGCGTCTCTGCGCTGCGATCGAGCGTCAGGTAGTCCAATCCCACATCGACTAGAAATCGCAGCCGGTCGGCCACCTCTTTGACGATGCGTGAGGCCACTTCGCCGCGCCAACCGTCGATGGACAGCGTGCGGAAGTGTCCCAGCGCATCGCCCACGGCCATGTGTGACACCTCGTGCAACGGCAAGCCTGCGACATGCACATGGCGAGCGTTGAGGTTGAGGCGTGAGCCGTGGCATTCGGTGCAGACGCGCGTGCCGCGGTATTTGCCCAGTTCCTCGCGCACGGTGGCCGATTCGGTTTCGGCGTAACGGCGCTCAAGGTTGGTGATGATGCCTTCGAAAGCGTGGGCTTTTTTGCCGGTGCGACCCCGCGAGTCGGTATAGCGAAACTCCAACTCGACATCACCGCTGCCGTGCAGCACCACCTCGCGTACTGCAGCGGGCAATTGTGTCCACGCGGTATCGACGTCGAATTTGTAGTGTGCCGCCAGCGCGCAGATCATCTGGAAGTAATAGGCGTTGCGCCGATCCCAGCCGCGCACCGCGCCATTGGCCAGTGACTGCTGCGGCTGCGTGACCACACGCGCCGGATCGAAGAAGGTCTGGTAGCCCAAGCCGTCGCAACCCGTGCAGGCACCGGCTGGGTTGTTGAACGAGAACATCTTGGGCTCGAGCAGTGGCACGCTGTGGCCGCACTGCGGACAGGCATGACGACTGGAGAAGGTCATCTCGGGCAGGCCGCTGGCGTCCGACAATGCCAGCTTGGCCACGCCATCGCCCAGACGCAGGGCGGTCTCGAAGGACTCGGCCAGCCGTTGGCCCAGATCGGCGCGGGTGCGGAAGCGATCGACCACGGCTTCGATGCTGTGCTTGCGGCGCGCATCCAGATCGCCGATGGAATCGATCTCGACCACTTTGCCGTTGACGCGGGCACGCACAAAACCCTGTGACGAGAGGTCGTCGAGCACGCTGTTGTGCTCGCCGCGGCGCTCGCTGACGCGCGGCGCCAGCAGCATGGCGGTCTCGCCTTCGGGCAGACGCAGCACCTGATCGACCATCTGGCTGACCGTTTGCGCGGCCAGATCCAAGCCGTGCGTGGGGCAGCGCGGCACACCGGCGCGGGCATAGAGCAGTCGCAGGTAATCGTGGATCTCGGTGACCGTGCCGACTGTGGAGCGCGGGTTGTGCGAGGTGGCTTTTTGTTCGATGGCAATCGCGGGCGACAGGCCCTCGATGCTGTCGACGTCGGGCTTGTCCATCATCGACAGAAACTGCCGCGCATAGGCCGATAGCGACTCGACGTAGCGGCGCTGGCCTTCGGCATACAGCGTATCGAAAGCCAGCGATGACTTACCCGAACCCGATAGGCCGGTGATGACGATGAGCCGGTTGCGCGGCAGATCGACATCGATGTTGCGCAGATTATGGGTGCGCGCCCCGCGTATGCGTAGATCCTGCATGGCTGTCACTGCGGCCGGATGGACCGTCCATCATAGCGAAGCGGCAGCAGCAGCCGTGCATTTTGGCGTGATTGGATGGATTTCTGCTGTGGTGGGCTGGCGCTGCCGGACTAGAATGGCCCCCACATCACAGTTACCAGGGGCACAGCATGGCGCGCGGCATCAACAAGGTCATTCTCATCGGGCATCTGGGTCAGGATCCGGAAGTGCGGGCCATGCCGTCGGGCGGCTCGGTTGCCAATCTGCGACTGGCCACCACCGAGAGCTGGCGCGACAAGCAGACCGGCGAGAACAAGGAAGCCACCGAGTGGCACACCGTCGTGGTGTTCGGCCGCACCGCTGAAGTGGCCCAGCAGTACCTGCGCAAGGGCTCACAGGTGTTCATCGAGGGTCGCCTGCGTACCCGCAAGTGGCAGGACAAGTCCACCGGCGCAGATCGCTATTCCACCGAGATCGTCGCCAACGACATGCAGATGTTGGGCGGTCGTGGCGAGGGCGGCGGCGGTGGCGGTGGCGGCCGCGGTATGGCCGCGCCGAGCGGCGGTGACAGCGATTGGGGCGGCGAGAGCCGCGGCGCACCGGCGGCCTCTTCAGGTGGCGGTGATCAGGGCTTCCAGGACGACGACATCCCGTTCTGAGCCCGTCCCTCCCTCGCCAATGCCGGGTGGCTGGCGAGGGTTGCGGTGCGTGGGCCCCGGGTGGGCAGCGGCTGAGCCGGACGCCACGGGCAAATACCTATGGCGGCAGAAAACCGGT
>CANFSB010000039.1 GCA_947449495.1 Pseudomonadota bacterium | reverse complement strand
GTCTGCACGGCCTCGATGATGTGGCCGAAATGCAGTGGCCCGTTGGCGTAGGGCAGGGCGTGGGTAACGAGGATCTGGCGCGACATGGCAAGTCCGGCATCAAGGGGAGGCCATTATCGCACGGACTGCCCGGCAGCTGCCGCCGCTCGCCAACAGATCAGCTGGCGGTCAGGGCCACCAGCGTGCGGCTGAGCAGGTCTACCTCTTCGGCCAGGCGACCATTGACGAAGCCGTTGAGGACCAGCTGAGTCTGTTCGTCCAGCTCCAGAAACTCGATCGACATGAACTCAACCTGCGGATGCGCCGCGTCGATGGAGCCCGGCAGCTGCGTCACGTTGCAGGGAATAGACAGCGTGTATTCGCGCCCAAGCAGTTTGACGCGCAGGCTCATTTCAATACGCTGGCCCACTGTCAAACGAAAAACCTCGTTGGAGGCGACCATGGCGCCACCCACCGACAGGTCGGTGACCAGCACGGGCATGAGCCGTGGCACGCGGACGGCGGCTGGCATCGAGACCACTGCGCGAGAATACGTACGCGGCCGGCTCTGCTTGATGGCGTGCAACTCGCCTAAATAAACGATAGGCGCTGGTTCAAACACCAGATTCGACACGGTGCCGACGAAATCGCACTTGTAGCCGGGTCCATCCCAGCTGCAGTTCATGCGGGTGCCGCGCTGTACCGCCAGTAGCTGTTTGCTCACCGTCATGGGTGCAGTGATGATCAGTGAGGGCGCGCGCAGATTCATGACGCCCAACAGTTGCACTTTGTAGGGTTGCTCGCTGTTGCCTATCCGTACGTCCAGCGCCGAGCGTGAGCGTGCGCCCAGGTTTTCGTAGGAACGGATGAAGCGCTGCATGGCTGCCAAATCTGACATGAGTTAAGCCTGTTCCCGGTTCGCTTCAAACCGGCTTTTGTTAGTGGCCCGAAGCTGTGCCTCGTGCCTTGTTATACGTTGCTGCTCTAGCAACAGACCGATTGACTGGTCCATAGTGCGCATGCCGGCATGCGCGCCAGCCTGCAGCGTACTCTCAATCTGGTCCAGTCGACCCTGGCGTACCAGATTGGCCACAGCGGGTGTGTTGACCAGAATCTCCAGTGCCGCAACCCGGCCCGTGCCATCTGCACGCGGCAGCAGCTGCTGGCAGATCACGCCTCGTAGCGAGGTGGACAGCATGGCGCGCACATGCGCCTGCTTATCAGCCGGAAAGCTGTTGACCATGCGGTCTACCGTTTGCGCTGCGCCGTTGGTGTGCAGTGTAGCCAGCACCAAAATGCCCATTTCTGCAGCCGTCACTGCAATGGAGATGGTCTCCAGATCGCGCAGTTCACCGACCAGCACCACATCGGGGTCTTCACGCAGTGCCGAGCGCAGCGCGTTGGCGAAATCCCCGGCATGCATACCGATTTCCCGCTGGCTGATCAGGCAGGATTTGCGTTGATGCACGAACTCGATAGGGTCCTCAATGGTGAGGATATGGCCGCGCACACGACTGTTGATGTCGTCGACCATCGCCGCCAAGGTGGTTGATTTGCCTGAACCGGTCTTGCCGGTGACCAAGATCAAACCCTGGGTGGCGCGAGCCAGTTGCTGCACCGCCTCTGGCATGTCTAGTTCGGCCAGTGTCAGCGCACGCGAAGGAATGGCCCGCAGTACTGCGCCCATCCCGCCAAGATGGCGCAGCACATTGACGCGAAAGCGCGCCTGACCGGCGATGTCATAGGCGAAATCTGCGCAGTCCTGCTGCTCAAATTGCTCAATTGCGCGGCGCGGCATGATCTCGAACAGCATCTCTTGCACGGGGCCTGGTTGTAGCAAGGCTTCGCGCATCGGCAGTAGGTCGCCGTGCACGCGTATGCGCGGCGGTTCGCCGGCCATTAGATGCAGATCAGAGCCACTGCGCTGAAGCAGCTCCTGCAGCATTTCGTCCAGGCGTGCCATCAGGCAGCACTGCCAGTGGCCGCTATATCCATGCGCGGTAGCAGACTTGCATCCAAGACAAAGCGCTGGAAGGGGCGCTTGTCGTTGGCTAGCGTGTAGGCGTCATCGGGGTCAATTTCTTTGGCCTGTACTGCTTGCAGTAGCGCCTGATCGAGCATTTGCATGCCCTGTTCGCGACCGGTCTGCAGTTGGCTGGGTATCAAATGGATCTGGTCTGTCTGGATCAAGCGTGCGATGGCGCGGGTCATGACCATGACTTCGCAGATAGCCTTGCGGCCCTGGCCGTTTGCCGTGCGCACCAGTACCTGAGTCACAACGGCCAGCAGGTTGGATGCTAAAAAGCTTTTGGCTTGTTCGCGTTCTTCGGCAGGAAGGGCATCGATGATGCGATCGAGTGTTTTGACTGCGCTGGTGGTGTGCAAGGTGCCCAATACCAGATGTCCGGTTTCTGCAGCTGTCATCGCCATCGACAAGGTCTGCGCATCGCGCAGTTCACCGACCAGAATCACATCGGGGTCTTCGCGCATGGCGGCGCGCAGCCCGGCAGAGAAAGACGGTACATGGGTACCCAACTCGCGCTGAATCACCTGACTTTGATTGCTGCGATGTACAAACTCGATCGGGTCTTCCAGGCTGATGATGTTGAGGCGGCGCGTTTGATTAAGCTCGTTGATCATCGCTGCCAGCGTTGTTGATTTGCCGCTGCCAGTGGAGCCTGTGATCAGCACCAGTCCTTGTTGGTGGTCGCAGAAGCGACGCACCACTGCCGGCAGTCCCAGTCTCTCCAGCGTAGGTACAGCAGAGGGAATGGTGCGAAACGCTGCACCGACGCCGGTTTCCTTACGGTACAGGTTGACGCGAAAGCGGCCGCCGTCCTCGGACACATAGGCAAAGTCCAAGTCCTCACCACGGGCCAGTAAATCACGCTGCGACTGGGTGAGAATTTCCTGCAGATAGCCCTGCAACTCGCTGTCACGCAGGTCGCGGAACTTGATCGGCAGTAACTCGCCGTGGACACGCAGCAGCGGCGGCACGCCCACCGCAAGGTGGATGTCGGAGCAGCCCTGCTGTAGGCCGAGTTTTAGGAATGCATCGATGCGAGCCAAGGGTGCAGTAGTCCAAAGTGCGGAAATTGACTGCGTAGATTTACCGGCTAACCCCTGGAGCAACAACGACGGCGGCCTGTAAATAAGACGTGGCGCACAGTTGCGAAGACAGCTTGTCGTCAGGCGAGCTTTTGCAGCGCCGAACACAGCTCTGGCATGGTTTGGAAACGGGCCTGCTTGTCGGTGGCCATGGCCTTAAGAATCACCGCACCAACAGCCTCCGGCAGAGCTGCATTGAGCTCGTGGGGCGGGCGTGCCTTGCCTTGCACGTGTTGGTACATCACGGCCATGTGATCGCCATTGGCATAGGGCGGGGCGCCAGTGGCCATCTCGTACAGCATGATACCGGTCGAATAGATGTCGGCACGTTCGTCTATGCGTCTGCCCAGGATCTGTTCAGGGGCCATGTACTTGGGCGAGCCGATGACATAGCCGGTACGGGTCAGTTGTGTATCACCCTCGTGGTGCGCCGCAGCCACACCAAAGTCCACAATTTTGAGCAAGCCCTCGCTGTTGATCAGCACGTTGGCGGGCTTGAGGTCGCGATGCACGATGCCGGCCGTGTGCGCCACGGTCATGCCGGTGCAGATGTCGATGCCGTATTGCAACAGGCGGTCGATTGGCAGCGGGTGGCCGTCTTCGACTTCGCTGGTGAGCGTATGGGACGGGAAGTACTCCATCGAGATGGCGTAGTTGCCTTGGATGCGCAGGAAGTCATAGATGCGGATGATGTTGCGATGGGTAATCTTGCGCGAGTAGCGCAGTTCGTGCACAAAACGCTTGAGTACTTCTTCGTCTTCGCAGACGCTGGGATTAAGGAACTTCAGAATCAGCTGGTCATCCACCACGGTGTCTTCGACCAGCACCACGGTGCCAAACGCCCCCTTGCCGATGCGCTGCATATATTTGTAACGGCCTTCGATCAGATCGCCCGGACGCAACAGACTCAAATCCAGTTTGCCGTGGCCGGCTTGTTCCAACACGCGGGCGCGCAATTGGGTGGCGTTATCGGCGTTGCCTGCTTGCCGCGGCGTCTCTGCTGATCGCAGCTTGAAAGATGCCGTGCCGGCAGCCAATGCAGCGACGCGGGCTGTGCCTGCACCAAAGCGCGTTTCCAGAGAACTTAGTGCTGCGATGGCCGCATCAGCAGTGGCCGGATCGACATGGATTGCCATGGCCTGCAGCTGTACCCGCACTGCCTCCACACGACGGTCGTCAGTCAGGCGCGTCACCGACGTGATGGTGTCCTGCCGCACTTGCCGGTCAGCATGGTGGAGCAACGGCAACAGCGCATCGATGCACCGGGCATCGCCCAGCTTGGCCAGCGCATGCACCACCACCGGCAGGGACCTCACCTCACTGCCTTGCAACATCTGCAGCAGGCGGGGCAGGGCGCGCGGACTGCCGATCGCGGCCAGTGCGTCCACTGCGCGCTCACGCACCCACCAGTCCGTGTCGTGGGTGGCTTCCAGCAGATGACTGACGGCACTTTCATCGCGAGTCTGATTGAGTATCTCGATAGCGGAGCGGCGGATGTCGGCATCGTCATCGCGTGCCAGCTCCAGTACTGCTTGGATGACGCGGGGTCCGCCTATCTTCCCCAAGGCGTCACCAGCGCGACTGCGTACCCACCAGTCGGCATCTTTGAGTGCTGCCAGCAGAAACTTCACCAGCCGCGGGTCGGCCAGCTCATTGAGTACTTCAACGGCTGCGCGGCGTGCGTATTCGTTCTCGTCTTTGAGGATGGCCACCAAATGTCGCACCACCATCGGATCGCCGGCTTTGACCAATACGTCAATGGCATGGTTCTGCACGTCGATCTCTGTATCGCGCAGCACCTGGCACACAGCGGCAAGGTCTATAGGTCCGTCGAGTTTTGCCATGCCCGAGAGCGCCGCGGCACGGATCATCTTATTGGGGTCCTGCAGCAGTCCGCTCAATGCGTCCTTGACCTGTGGCAAGTTGAAGCGAGCCAGGATATTGACCAGATGCAGGCGGACCATGGCGTCTTTACCCACCAGACGGCTGATCAGATCCGGGACCATTTCCGGTCCGACAAGGTCGGCCAGTAGGCGCAGAACCAAGGCTTTGTCCGTGGCTTGCAGCTTGTAGGCAACTGCCAGCAGCTCGCGCGGCACCAGGCGCTGACGCTGGGCTTGCAGGATCTCGCGCAGCGCCTGACTGGCCGCCTGCGGCGAGCACAGTGCCTGCAGCAGCAATGCCGTCGGATAGGCACGGCTCATTGATAGCGCGCGCTTGCCAGCAGCCACACAGCGCGGGCTCGGGCTGACCAGTGCCGACAGGTACAGGTTAAACACCCGCTCGTTGACGGCCGAGATCAACACTTCACCCAGCGCCGCTGCGGCATTGACCTCGCACTCGTCCAAGGCTGCCAATGCCATCGGCACGGCGGCATCTCCCAGCGCACGCAGGCCTTCCAAAGGTTGGCCCATTGCTTGCGGGCTGCCGGCTGCCTTGATCTGGGCGATCAAGCGACTGGCTCGGAGGTTGGAAAATAGGGTCATGAGCTCGGCGTGAACGCGATGGGGGCAGATTTCATCATCCCACCGGCAGCCAGCGACCTACGCGACGCAGCGCACAAGACTGGTAACATCGCTACCCCGGAATAGATCGCGAAGAGCCCTGATGACTGATGCTGATACCTTGACCACCGCCCGAGCAGCTCTGGAACAGTGGGTGGAGCCTTTCATAGGCCGTTCGCTGGGTGAGCTGGGCGCGCTGCGCGAGCTGCGGCTCGACGGGGCTGCGCTGGTCGCGGCCGTGGTGCTGCCAGTGCCCGTGGGCGGCTACCGGGATCTGCTCGAAGATGCGCTCACGGCGGCATTAGGGGCTGCTGGCGTCAAGCTGCCGCTACGATTGGCACTGACTAGCCATATCAGCGCCCGGGCTGTGCAGCCGCCGCTCAAGCCACTGCCCAACATCCGCAACATCATTGCCGTCGCCTCGGGCAAAGGCGGTGTGGGCAAGTCCACCGTGGCCGTCAATCTGGCGCTGGCCTGGGCGGCAGCGGGCGCGCGCGTTGGTCTGCTCGATGCCGACATCTACGGACCCAGTCAGCCTCTGATGCTTGGACTGTCGGGCCAGCGACCACCGTCACCCGATGGCAAGCGCATCGAGCCGTTGCAGGCGCATGGCATCAAGGCCATGTCGATGGGTTTTTTGATTGATCCGGATCAGCCGATGATCTGGCGCGGTCCGATGATCACGCAGGCGCTCAACACGCTGCTCAACGATACCGACTGGGGCGAGCTCGACTACTTGGTGGTCGATCTGCCGCCGGGCACAGGCGATATCCAGTTGTCGATGGCACAGAAGGTGCCGGTGGCTGGCGCGATTATTGTTACCACGCCGCAGGATGTGGCGCTGGCTGACGCGCGTCGGGGTCTGCGCATGTTTAACAACGACAAGGTATCGGTGCCGGTGCTGGGCATCGTCGAGAACATGGCGCTGCATGTGTGCAGCAAGTGCGGCCATCAAGAGGCTGTGTTCGGCAGTGGCGGCGGCGAGCGCTTGGCATTGGAATGCGGCGTGCCGCTGCTAGGCCAATTGCCGCTTGATGCGCGCATCGGTGCCGAAGCTGAGGCGGGTCGTCCCACACTGGTTGCTGCACCGGATTCGGTGCGTGGCCGTGCGTTTTCTGAGTTGGCCCGGCGAGTGGCCGGTGTGTTGGCGCTGCGCCCTAAAGAGCGCGCCAGTGTATTTCCGCAGGTTGTTGTTGAGGGCAGGGCATGAGCATCAAGTCAGACCATTGGATCCGTCGTATGTCCGAGCAGCAGGGCATGATCTCGCCCTATGAGCCGGGTCAGGTACGCGAGGTTGGCGGCCAGCGCATCGTGTCTTACGGCACATCCAGCTATGGCTACGACGTGCGCTGCGCGCGCGAGTTCAAGATCTTTACCAATATCAACAGCACCATTGTTGATCCCAAATGTTTCGATCCGCAGAGCTTTGTGGATGTAGAGGCGGACGTGTGCATCATTCCGCCCAATTCATTTGCGTTGGCGCGCACGGTTGAATACTTCCGCATCCCGCGTTCGGTTCTAGTGGTGTGTCTGGGCAAATCCACCTATGCGCGCTGCGGCATCATCGTCAACGTGACGCCGCTCGAACCTGAATGGGAAGGGCATGTGACGCTGGAGTTCTCCAACACCACGCCGTTGCCGGCCAAGATCTATGCCAACGAAGGCGTGGCGCAGATGCTGTTCTTTGAGTCTGATGAGGTGTGCGACACCTCGTATGCCGATCGTGGCGGCAAGTATCAGGGTCAGCGCGGCGTCACGCTGCCCAAGGCCTAAGCGGCACGCAGCGCCACCCCACCATCAGGGGCGCGTCAGCGCCTCGATGGTCATTGCCCATTCCACTTTGTCGTTGCCGTCATGGCGCTCTACCTTGATGGGCAAATAGCCCAGCGACGGCGCACACCAGAACAGCGTGCTGCTTTTGGAGCCGATGCGCTGACTGCGATAGATAACGGTGTGCTGGCGTCCTAGCGGCGTCTCTAGGTCGGCCGAGCCCGCACTGGTATAGGCATATTCTTTGAGGATGTTGCGATCCACCAGGCGAAAGCCGGTAGGCGCGGCACCGTGCAGCAGACCCTGCATCAGTGCCACCTGCACTGACATGTCATCGTGCACACCGGGTTCTATGGGCATGTCCACCGGCACATCTTCATAAATGCCGCGCACGCGTCGAGCCTGCCAGTCGAAGTTCACTTGCACGTCGCGGCTGGTGGCACTGGTGCCATCGTCACCGCGATAGTGTTCGGGCAGCACCAGGTTGCCGGTCACACGCAGCGTGCTGTCTTGCACGATGTCGCCCGAGGCAATCAACCGAAACAGCCCACGTGCCACGCTGCGTGAGGCATAGGACCAGCGCTCACCATCCAGGTGTTTGAGCATCACCGTGCTGGTGCCGGCAGAGAGCCCCTTGAGAGTCCAGGCATAACGCACCGTAAAAGGTTGCAGCTCGTCGGCGCCGGCAGCATGCAAGGCTGGCAATACAAGCAACAAACAGCACAGTGCAAGACGCTTCATGTCAGCTCTCCCAGTTGCAGTGGCGCGCTCAGTGCTACGCCGTCGAAGCAGGGCCCGCCACTCTGCCATTGCAGGCGACCGGCGGCGATCCAGCCGATGACCTGCGAATACAGTTGATGCTCTTGGTTCAGTACGCGCTCTGCCAAGGTGTCGGCAGTATCGTTGGGTAGCACAGGCACACGCGCTTGCAGTACGACGGGCCCCCCATCGAGCTCGGCTGTCACGTAATGCACGCTGGCTCCATGCTCAAGGTCGCCTGCGGCCAGCGCACTTTCATGCGTATGCAGGCCTTTGTGCCGTGGCAGCAGCGAGGGATGGATGTTGAGCAGTCGACCGGCGTAGTGTGCGACAAAGCGCGCCGACAACACGCGCATGAAGCCGGCCAGCACGACCAGTTCGGCGCCGCTGGCGTCGATGGCTTGCATCAGTGCGGCTTCAAATGCGTCGCGATCAAACTGTCCGCCCGGACGGAAGTTGGCAGCGGCAATGGCGCGTGCGGCAATGCCCTGACTGACACACCAAGGCAGGGCGCCGGCATCTTCGCGGTCGCTCAGTACCTGCACGATGGTGGCTGCAAGAGTGCCGCCTGCACAGCGCGCAGCAATGGCAGCAAGGTTGCTGCCGCGGCCAGAAACCAGCACCGCCAGCCGCAGCGGCGTGCGGCTTGCCGTCATTGCGTGATGACGACGCCGCGTGTGCCGCGCTCGATGCTGCCGATGCGCGTGGCTGTTTCGCCTTGCGCCCGCAGCAGTGCCAGCGCTGCATCGGCATCGCCAGGGGCAACAATGACCACCATGCCGATGCCGCAGTTGAAGGTGCGATACATCTCTTGATCAGAGATGTTGCCGGTGCGTGCCAGCCAATCGAACAAGGGATTCTGTGCCCAACCGGCGCGCGACAGCACGGCCTCGAGATCATCGGTCAGCACGCGCGGGATGTTGTCGGTAAGGCCACCGCCGGTGATATGCGCATAGCCGTGCACGGGTAATGCCGCATTGAGCGCCAGCATCGACTTGACGTAGATGCGCGTGGGCGCCAGCAGACGGTCAAACAGCAGTTGGCCGTCGAGCTGTGTGGTGGCGTCCGCACCGGCCAGTGACACCAGCTTGCGGATCAGTGAATAGCCGTTGGAGTGTGCGCCCGAAGACGCCAGACCAAGGATGACGTCGCCGGCAGCAACCTTGCTGCCATCGATGATGGCCGAGCGCTCTACTACGCCGACACTAAAGCCTGCCAGGTCGTAGTCGCCACCGTGATACATGCCAGGCATTTCGGCGGTCTCGCCGCCGACCAGGGCACAACCGGCTTGCACGCAGCCTTCGGCAATGCCGGCCACCACCGAACGGGCGACCTCAACCTGCAGCTTGCCGGTGGCGTAGTAGTCCAGGAAGAACAGTGGCTCTGCGCCCGACACGGCGATGTCGTTGACGCACATCGCCACCAGGTCGATGCCAATGGTGTCGTGACGACCGGTGTCTATGGCCAAGCGCAGCTTGGTGCCGACGCCATCGGTACCCGATACCAAGATGGGTTCGCGGTATTTGGCGGGCAGGCCGACCAGCGCACCGAAGCCGCCAATGCCGGCGAGCACCTCTGGTCGATGGGTGCGGCGCACGAGTGGTTTGATGCGTTCGACGAGTTCGTCACCGGCGTCGATATCGACGCCTGCATCGCGATAGGTAAGGCCCTGCGGCTTGTCCATGAACTGCGCTGTTGTCTCGAGTAGGGCGGCCGGGGCGCCGAGCCGCTATAGTACCGCAAGGGTGCCGCTCGTGGATCGCCTGCGGTTGCGGTGTCCCTGACCGACGCCTGTCCTCTAATGCACCACATCCCCAACCTCATTTGTCTGCTGCGTATCGCACTGGTGCTGCCAGTTGTGTTGGCGCTGCGTGACGGTCTGTATGTGCAGTTGGCGCTGTTGCTGGCGCTGGCGGCGGCGTCCGATGCGCTGGATGGCTGGCTGGCCAAACGCTATGGGTGGGAGTCGCCGTTGGGCCGCTTTCTGGATCCGGTGGCAGACAAGCTGATGCTGGTGGCCGTGTTCATTACGGCAGCGGGTCTGGATTTGGTGCCTTGGTGGCTGGCGGTAGCTGCGGTGCTGCGGGATGTGATCATTGCGCTGGGTGCCGCGGCCTATCGGCTGTGGATTGGCCCTATTAATGGCGAGCCGACGTTCTTGAGTAAGCTCAACACCACGATGCAGTTTCTATACCTGTTATGCGTGGTGTTTACCGTGCTGCTCAAATTCCCACCGGTGGAAGTGCGTGACGCATTGGCCTGGGTGGTGCTACTGAGCACCACAGCCAGTGGCATCGACTATGTGCGCACCTATGCTCAGCGTGCCTGGCAGCACTGGCCCACCCGTCGGGGTCCGCTCACATGAAGCAGATGCCGCTGGGTGTGCGCTTGCAGGACCGCGCGGTCTTCGAGAGCTTTCATGCTGTCGGCAGCCGGCAGGCTGTGGATTGGCTGCAGTCTCTGGCGCAACCGCAGGGCAGTGGCATCGGCTGGGTGCAGGGGCCGGCCGGCAGCGGTAAGTCGCATTTGTTGCAGGCGGTGTGCGCGCGCGTGCCCGGCAGTGGCTACTTTCCGCTGCGCGAATTGGCAGCGCTGGGGCCCGACGTGCTGGAGGGCAGCGAATCGCTGGCCTGTGTATGCATAGACGATGTTGGGCTGGTGGCGGGCGATCGGGCTTGGGAATCGGCCTTGTTCCGCCTATATGTCGAGCAGGATGCGCGGCGGGGTCGTTTGCTGATGGCGGCAGATTCGCCGGCCGCATTGCTGCCGTTTGGCTTGCGCGACCTGGCCTCACGACTGGCCGCTGCCACGGCCTGTGTGTTGCAACCGCTGGACGAAGATCAGCAGCGCGAGGCACTGCGACTGCGGGCGCAGTTGCGCGGTCTGGAGCTGCCCGACGACACAGCGCTGTGGTTGCAGCGGCGCTTTGCGCGCGACATGGACACTTTGCTGGCCTTGCTCGATACGCTGGACGTGGCCTCGCTGGAGCAACAGCGAAGGCTGACGTTGCCGTTTATTCGCGAGGTGCTGGGGCAGCCTTCAGGCGCGTAGCCAGCAGCGCCACGCGCCGTCCCAGCGCGCGGGCCAAGGTGGTCTCATCCGCAGACAGTTCGCCCGCCGTGCTACCGACCCCAACATGACCTGCGCCATAGGGTGACCCGCCTTCGCGAGTGCGTCCTAATGCGGCTTCGCCATAGGGCAGGCCGACCAGATACATGCCGTGATGCAGCAGCGGCAGCATCATCGACAACAGCGTGCTCTCTTGCCCGCCGTGCTGACTCTGCGTCGAGGTGAACACCGCTGCGGGTTTGTCGGTCAGGCTGCCATCGAGCCACAGCCCAGACGTCGAATCGATGAAGTATTTGAGCGGCGCGGCCATGTTCCCAAAGCGCGTCGGGCTGCCGAGGATCAAGCCGTCGGCAGCGCGCAGATCTGCCAGCGTCGCATAAGGGGCGCCCTCGTCGGGTACGGCCACTACAGGGCGTTCATTTTCGGCACTCAAGGGCGGCACGCTGCGCAAGCGGGCACGGGCACCGGGCACAGACTCTATGCCGCGACAGACTTGGCGCGCCAGGGCCGCAGTGCTGCCGTGGCGAGAATAATAGACGACGAGGATTTCGCTCATGCCGGTGCCTCCAGTAAGGCAGGCACTTTACCGGCTGGCGACGCTGGCGGCACCCAGATCGTCGGCACCATTCCAGTTGCGGCTCCAGCGCAGCACCACCAAGTCGGGATACTGGCGGCTTTTGAGGCTGCCGTTGTAGCGACCCAGCGCGCGGCGCATGTCGTTGCGTTCCTGTGCCAGGTAATAGCGCAGGATGGCGCAGCCCATGCGCAGGTTGGCATCGACTTGAGTCAGTTGATGGCGATACATGCCCAATTGCGCAGGCCAGAAGGGCATGACTTGCATCAGACCCACTGCGCCGGCTGACGACACGGCCCAGCGGTTGAAGCGACTCTCAACATCGATCAGGGCCAGCACCAAGCCCGGTGGCAGGCGTTGCTCGCCGGGACGGCGTGCCTCGCACCAGACGGTCTGAAGGATGTGCAGGCGCTCGTCGCGATCGGCCACGATGCGCCGCAGTCG
This sequence comes from Pseudomonadota bacterium, assembly GCA_947449495.1. GTDB lineage: Bacteria > Pseudomonadota > Gammaproteobacteria > Steroidobacterales > Steroidobacteraceae > ZC4RG30. The sequence goes on along the minus strand of CANFSB010000039.1, from coordinate 8,886 downwards.
TGGCTCCATCAGCGTGTACCAAACCGCGGAATCGTATTTGTCAGGGAAGCAGTCGGCGCGGCGAATGGCCTCGGACACGATAGCGCGCAGTTCGGGATCGCGCTGTGCGGCAGCCAACGGTTGAGCCTGCAGTGGTGCGCACAGGGCCGCGCCTGCGAGGAGGGTGGCGGTCCAGACGGCCGCCCGCCGCACCGGTGTGAACCGGCGCTGCCAAGCTGTGTCAGGCGGGCATTTTGGCCCGCAGGAACTCAACCAACTCATCGATGCCAACCTCTTCGGTGGCACCGCTGCGACGGTGCCGGTATTCCAGCTTGCCGTTGGTGAGCCCGCGCTCCCCAACAACGACGCAGTGTGGAATGCCCAGCAGCTCGGCGTCTGTGAACTTGACCCCGGGTCGCGCATCCCGATCGTCGTAGAGCGTCTCGATTCCGGCCGCCTGCAGCTGCGCGTAGAGCGCATCGGCCGCTGTGCGCACCGCCTCGGAGCGGACATGGTTCATGGTGACGATCATCACCTGCCAAGGGGCCAGTGGATCGGGCCAGATAATGCCGCGTTCGTCGTGATTCTGTTCAATGGCGGCCGCAACCACGCGGGTCACGCCAATGCCGTAGCAGCCCATGTACATGGTGGCAGGCTTGCCGTCGGGATCGAGCACGCTGGCGCCCAGCGCCTGGCTGTAGGTGCGACCCAGCTGAAAGATGTGGCCGACCTCGATGCCGCGCATCACGCGCAGCGTGCCGGTGCCGCTGGGGCTAGGGTCGCCGGCCACCACATTGCGCAAGTCTGCAGCCTGCGGTTCGGGCAGATCGCGACCCCAATTGACGCCGGTCAGGTGGGCATCGACCACATTGGCGCCGCAGACAAAGTCGGCCAGCGTCAGTGCTGCGTGGTCGGCAATGATCGGGCAGGTAAGGCCCACGGGGCCGATATAGCCCGGAGGTGTGCCTGCTGCCGCCAGCACTTGTTCGGGGCTGGCCATGCGCAGCGGGTCAGCCACGCCTGCCAGCTTCTGGGCTTTGATCGCGTTGAGTTCGTGATCGCCGCGCAGCAGCAGTGCAACCACGCCACCCTCGCTGCCTTCCACCAATAGCGTTTTGACGCATTGCGATGGCGCGACGGCCAGCAGTGTTGCCACTTCAGCGATGGTGCGTGTGCCCGGTGTTGCCACTTGCTGCATAGCAGCGGCGGCGGCAGGACGCGGCGCAGTCGGCGGCAGCGCCGCCGCCAGTTCGAGGTTGGCGGCAAAGCCGTCACCGTCAGACACGGCGATGGCGTCTTCACCCGAATCGGCCAGCACCTGAAACTCTTCGGACGCATTGCCACCGATCGAGCCGGTGTCAGCCCGCACAGCACGGAACACCAAGCCCATGCGGGTGAACATCGCGGTATAGGCCTCGCGCATGCGCTCGTAGCCCTGCGCAAGTGAGGCTTCATCCAAGTGGAAGGAATAGGCGTCCTTCATGATGAACTCGCGACCGCGCATCACGCCAAAGCGCGGGCGGATCTCGTCACGAAACTTCGCCTGCACCTGATAGAAATTGACCGGCAGCTGGCGATAGCTCTTGAGCTCGCGGCGCGCCAGATCGGTGATCACTTCTTCGTGAGTGGGGCCGATAACAAAGGCGCGGTCATGGCGGTCTTTGAGGCGCAGCAGCTCGGGGCCGTATTTGTCCCAGCGGCCAGACTCCTGCCACAGCTCAGCCGGTTGCACGGCCGGCATCAGCACTTCCAACGCACCGGCACGATCCATTTCTTCGCGGATGATGCGCTCGACTTTGCGCAGCACACGCAGACCCAACGGCAGCCATGTATAGATGCCCGCCGCGAGGCGGCGGATGAGCCCGGCGCGCAGCATCAGCTGATGGCTGATGACCTCGGCTTCGGAGGGGGTTTCTTTGACGGTGTTGATCGGATACTGGGACAGGCGCATGGCGGTCCGGGGGTGGGCTGGAAAGTGGCGCAGTCTAGCAGAGCGTGCCGCCAGGCCCGCTGCGGTCGTGTTGTGGGTCGCGTGGTGGGGGCCTATCATCGCGGGCAACTCATGAGTACCCCAGAAAACCTTCCCAAGCCCCGCCGCCGCGGCCTTTACCTGTTGCCCAACCTGCTGACCACCAGCAGTCTGTTCTCGGGTTTCTACGCCATCATCGCGGCCATCGACGGCAACTTTGAACGCGCCGGTATGGCCATCTTTGCCGCCATGATTTTTGACACGCTCGATGGGCGTGTGGCGCGTATGACCAGCACCGAGAGTGCCTTCGGCAAGGAATACGACAGCCTCGCTGACATGGTGTCGTTTGGTTTGGCGCCGGCGCTGGTCACCTACCAGTGGGGTGTCGAGCGCATTTCCGAATATGGCCAGGTGTGGGGACGCGCCGGCTGGCTCGCCGCGTTCTTCTATGCAGCCTGTGCGGCGTTGCGGTTGGCACGCTTCAACGTGCGGGCGGCGGCCGATAAGCGTTACTTCGAAGGTCTGCCCAGCCCATCGGCAGCGGCAGTGGTCTCAGCGTTCATCTGGCTTAGCAGCGAATGGCGCGAGCCGGGCCTGCCGGGTTTAGTGGTGGCCTTCCTAGTGACCGCCTGTGCCGGTGCGCTGATGGTCAGCCCGTTCAGCTACAACAGTTTCAAACAGCTCAACCTCGTTGGGCCGATGCGCTTTGCCGGTGCGTTGCTGGTGCTGCTGGTGTTCATCGGCATTGCGGTATATCCGCCAGTGGCCTTGCTCACGCTGTTTGGTGGCTACGCCGCCATTGGCGCCTTGCAGGGCATTTGGCGGCGTTTGCGTCGCGCGCAGCCGCGCAGCTAGTCCCCGGTTGTTGCCGATGCAGTCACGCGACGCCTATTTGGACGCGCTGGGCGTGACGCAGTGGGTGTTACGCACACCGCCTGCACCATCTGTTGTTGCAGCGGTGCCGGTCGCCAGCGCGCCTGCTGTTGCAGCGCCGCTTGCCGAGCGGCCCCAGTGGTTGTTGGTGGATGGCCTGGCCACAGATCCTGCTGCGCGACTTGATGCGGCCTTTGCCAATGAGAGCGGACAGTTGATGGTGGCGATGTTGCGCGCGGTGCAATTGACCCCGCAGCAGGTGCTGTTGGCACCTCCCGGCGAGGCCTTGGCACAGTTGATGGCAAACGCGCGACCGCGACTGGTGCTGGCGCTGGGTGAGGCGGCAGCGCAGCACGTTACCGGCAGCAGTCAATCGCTCGATGCGCTGCGCGGCAGCGTGCGTTTATGCGCAGACGGTAGTACTGCGCTGGTGGTCAGTTATCACCCTGCGCAGTTACTGCGCGATGCGTCGCTCAAGCGCAAGGCTTGGGATGATCTTAAGCTGGCTCTTGCCCACACACCTCAAGATCGGAGCGCTTGATCATGGCCTCGATGCCAGACTCACCGCGTCCGATGCCCATGCTCGCGATTCGCGACATGACGCGCGATGACGTGCCTGATGTCATCCGCATTGAGCGCGAGGCTTATCCGTTTCCCTGGAGCGAAGGCATCTTTCGCGATTGCCTGCGCAGTGGCTACATCTGCTGCGTGGTTGAGATTGATGACATCATCATGGGCTATGGCGTGATGAGCAGCGGTGCAGGCGAGGCCCATGTGCTCAATGTGTGTGTGGCTGAGCCGTGGCGCGGCCGCGGCATTGGCGGGCAGTTGCTGGGCCATCTGCTGGAGTTCGCCGACAGTCTGTCGGTGAGCGAGGTGTTCCTCGAGGTGCGCGTGTCCAACACCACTGCCATCCGTCTTTACAGTTCATTGGGCTTCTCGCAGATCGGCGTGCGACGGGGCTATTACCAGGCCGTCAACGGCCGCGAGGATGCCATCGTGCTGCACAAGTTACTTCGCAGGCGCCGACCATGAGCGCTCTGTCAGATGAGGTCGCACGCCGGCGTACCTTTGCCATCATTTCCCATCCCGATGCGGGTAAGACCACGCTCACCGAAAAGCTATTGCTGTTCGGAGGCGCGATCCAGTTGGCCGGTACGGTCAAGGGGCGCAAGGCTGCGCGCCACGCTACATCAGACTGGATGCGACTGGAGCAGCAGCGCGGTATCTCGGTCACTTCCTCGGTGATGCAGTTCCCGTTCAACGGCTGCATCGTCAATCTGCTTGACACGCCCGGTCACGAAGACTTCTCTGAAGATACCTACCGCACTTTGTCGGCAGTGGACTCCGCGTTGATGGTTATCGACTGCGCCAAGGGCGTCGAGCAGCGCACCATCCGTTTGATGGAAGTGTGCCGGTTGCGCGCTACGCCGATCATGACCTTTATCAACAAGCTCGACCGGGAAGGCCGCGCGCCTATCGATCTGATTGATGAAATCGAAAAAGTGTTGGGCATGAGTGTTGCGCCCATTACCTGGCCCATCGGCATGGGTCGAGATCTGCGCGGCACTTATCACCTGATCGAAGATCGCATCTATGTGTATGAGGCTGGCGAGAAGGGTCGCGTAGGTGACAACCGCGTGATCGAAGGGCTGCACAGTGTCGAAGGCCGTCAGTTCCTCGGTGACCGTGCAGCGCAGTTTGATGACGAAGTCGAACTGGTGCGTGGCGCGTCGCCCGAGTTTGATCTGGAGCTGTATCTGGCAGGTAAGCAGACCCCAACGTTCTTTGGCTCTGCCATCAGCAACTTCGGTGTAGAAGAGCTGCTGCGCAGCTTTACGCAGCACGCTCCGCCGCCGTTGCCGCGTGCTACACGCCAACGCAAAGTGCTGCCCGACGAAGCCAAGCTCACCGGCTTTGTGTTCAAGATCCAGGCCAATATGGATCCCAGTCACCGCGATCGCATTGCGTTCTTTCGCATCTGCTCCGGTCGGTACCAGCCGGGCATCCGCCTGCGCCATGTGCGACTGGCCAAAGAAGTGCGCGTGGCCGATGCGCTGACTTTTATGGCAGGGGATCGGTCTGCTGCCGAAGAAGCCTGGGCTGGCGACATCATCGGTTTGCACAATCACGGCACCATCAACATCGGTGACACCTTCACCGAAGGCGAAGTGCTGGGCTTTACCGGCATTCCCAGCTTTGCCCCCGAGATGTTCCGTCGCGCGGTGCTCAAAGACCCGCTCAAGGCCAAGGCCTTGTCCAAGGGTCTGGGGCAGTTGTGCGAAGAAGGCGCCACGCAATTGTTCCGGCCGCTGCGCAACAACGACATGATCTTGGGTGCGGTGGGTCAATTGCAGTTTGAGGTGGTCGCATTTCGTCTGGCTGACGAATATGCAGTGCAGTGCGCCTTCGAACCCATCGGTGTGCATACTGCGCGCTGGGTGTCCTGCGACGACGAGCGCAAGCTGCAGGAGTTTCGCGAAAAGGCCTATGACAACCTCGCGCTCGATCATTCCGGAGCGCTGGTTTATCTGGCGCCGTCGCGTGTCAATCTTGCGCTGACACTTGAGCGTTGGCCCGACATCGAGTTTCGCGAAACACGCGAGATCCAGTCCTGACCCCACGAGGTGATGGCATGAACAGCTGGTTGGCCAAGCGGCCCAAAGTGGCCTGGGCCCTCTACGACTGGGCCAATTCAGCCTTTGCCACCACTGTGTTGGCGGGGTTCTTTCCGGCGTTTTTCCGGCAGTTCTGGAGTCTGGGTGCCGATCCGACTGAAGCAACTTTCAGGCTCGGTCTTGCCAATGGTGCAGCGGGTTTTCTGATGGCAGTGATGGCGCCACTGCTGGGTGCCATTGCAGATCGCGGCGGACATCGCGTGCGCTTTGTGGTGGGCTGGAGCCTGTTGGGCATTGCGGCCACCACTGCACTGTATTTTGTCGGGCAAGGGCAATGGGTACTGGCTGCTGCGCTGTTTACCGTGGGCACCTTGGGCTTCAATGGTGGCGTGGTGTTCTATGACGCCCTGCTGGTCGATGTGGCCAAGCCCGCCGAGTACGACCGCGTGTCGGCCATGGGCTATTCCTTTGGCTATTTGGGTGGTGGGCTGCTGTTCGCACTTAATGTGTTGATGGTGGTCAAACCTGCTTGGTTTGGGCTGGCCGATGCGGCTGCTGCGGTGCAGGTGTCATTTCTGACAGTCGCTGCCTGGTGGCTGGTGTTCATGCTGCCGTTGGCATTTCACGTCAAAGAGCAGCCTGGCACTGGCGGGGACGGCGGCTTGCGCGCGAACTTTGCGCAGCTGCGCAGCACGCTGCGCTTTGTGTTGTCGCACCGGCAGATGCTCACCTTTTTGATCGCCTATTGGTTGTACATCGATGGCGTCAACACCATCGTCAAAATGGCCGTTGATTACGGCATGGCCTTAGGATTTAAAACCGACCAACTGCTGGCGGCCTTGTTGCTTACGCAGTTTGTGGCCTTTCCAGCGGCGCTGGTCTTCGGCCGGATCGGCGAGCGACATGGCGCACGCGCGGGTGTACTCATTGGCCTTGCGGTGTATACCGGCGTGACGTGCTGGGCTTATGTGCTCAAAACACCAGCGGAGTTTTTTGCCGTAGCCGTGGCGGTGGGCTTGGTGCAAGGCGGCGTGCAGAGTTTGTCGCGCTCGTTTTTTGGCCGCTTGGTGCCCGAGGGCCGCTCAGCCGAGTTCTTCGGTTTCTTCAACATGGTCGGCAAGTTCGGCACGGTGCTCGGTCCCATTTTGATGGGCACAGTGGCGCTGCTCACCGGTGATCCGCGTAGCTCTATCTTGTCTTTGGTGTTGCTGTTTGGTGTGGGTGCGTTGCTGCTTCAGCGCGTTCGAGATCCGCTGTTCCAGACACCCGGCGCAACATCTTAAGTGCGAGTAACTGGCTGACGCGAGCGCAAATGGCGCAGGAGTTGGCGCAGTTGGCTACGTAGAGCAGCAATGGTTCTACCGCTTGGGTCGTTGACGCTGGGGCCGTAGCGCAGCACGGCATAGCGTTGGCCGCTGTCGCGCAGCAGGTTTGCTAGATCAGGGAACAGTTCGGCGCCAGCTTGCACTAACTGCAACGGACCCAGTTGCGCGCTGTGCTGTAAGCCGCAGCGTTGTAGCTGCTGGCGCAGCTGCGCCCAGTCTCGGGCCAAAGGCAACCGACGCTGCCGATGCCGCTGGCGCAGCCAGGGCAGTGCCCACATCAGTAGCCACCACAGCGCTGCGGCGGCCAACAGCCACAACAGTTGCTGCAGTAGATCGCCAGCGTTCAAACCCAAGCTCTCCAGTACCGATTGCTGTGTGCGCCAGTCAAAGCCTACAACGCTGTGCTGCCACCACTGTCCTGCGGCATCCCAACGTTGCAGCAGCGGCGCCAGCCAGTTGCTGCGTGCCAAGCGCATACCCATCGAAGCGCTGGCCGGCAGCAAGTCGCGCAGGCTGCGTTGTAAGCGTTCCGGTGCGACTACTGTAGTGGGGTCGACGCGCGTCCAGCCTTGGCCTTCGAGCCAGACCTCACTCCAAGCGTGGGCGTCCGACTGTCTAAGCAACAGATACCGACCGATGGGATTCCATTCGCCGCCTTGATAGCCGGTGACTACGCGTGCCGGTACACCACCGGCGCGCATCAGACTGGTGAATGCCGAAGCGTAGTGGCCGCAAAAGCCCTCGCGGGTGTCGAACAGTAGCTCATCGACTGCATCGGCACCCAGTAGCGGTGGCGATAATGTGTAGGTAAATCCGCCGCTGCGCAGCCACTGCAGTGTGCGTTGCACATAGTCGCTGTCGCTGCTGCTTTGGCTGCGCAGTTGTTGCGCCAATGCCAGGCTGCGCGGGTTGCGCCGTGCGGGCAGACGCAAGTCCATGCGTTGCGCGACGATCGACAGCGGGCCGCCCTGGCGGGTTTGCAACCACGAGGTCACTTCATAGTTGGTCACGTCGCTGACAGGTCGCGTGCTGATCAATTGCTTATCAAAAGTGAGCTGCACCTGTGGTGCTGGACTGTCCCCAACAGTGTCGAGCGCAAACCACCAGCGCATACCGGTGGGTTCCAGGGTGATCTGTTGGGTGACTGGCCGTGCGCGCTGATCAATAGCCTGGGTGATGGCCACTTGTCCGGGTAGACGACGCCAGGTGCTGCCATCAAAGTGATGTAATACCGGTCCGCGCCAATAGCGTTGCTCTGACGCCGGCAGAGGGCCGCTGATCTGTGCGCGGAACACGATGGCATCAGACATCGACAATTCGCTGATACTGCCTGGTGTCATCTCCTCGCCCAGTCCGCTGGTGGCAGCACTGCCTACGCCCATGCCCCACAGAGGGCCGGGAATGCGGGGAAACAGCAGAAATACGACCGCTGCAAAGGGCACTGCCCACAGCAGCGAGCGCGCCGCGGTACGCAGCGCCTTGCGTATATCGTGCCCCTCACGCTGACCCCCGAGTGCAGCTAGCGCCGCACAGGCCAGCCACAGAGTCAGTACATAGGCTGGCAACCGTCCGAGCGATTGTCGATCCAGGCAGGCGGAAGTCAGCAGGAACAGTGCCACCGCAGCGACAAAGAAGCCGTCGCGATGGCTGCGGGTTTCCAGCAACTTGGCAGCACCCATACCGGCTAGCAGTGCGCTGCCCGCGGCGATGCCATTGACGGTATGAAAGGCTGCCAGTGTTAGTGCAAGCAAACCCATTACTAGCAGCACACGCAGCATCCGACCTGGCAGGGCCGGGTGCAGTCCTGCGGGCCATTGCCAAGCCACTGCGGCACGCCATAGCAAGGCCAGCAGTGCTGCAGCACTGCACCAGAGCGGTAGCCGGTCGCTGTGCAGCAGTACCGCTGCGCCGTAGGCAATCGCCGCCGGTTGCAGTGCCCGATCCTGTTCTGCCAGCGCCTGTAGCCTCACGATTTGCGCGGCTCTGCAGGCAAGCCGTGCACGGCTAGCGCAGCCAGACAGCGCTGCAAGTGAGCCGGGCCGTGCGCTGCATCGAGTTGCAGATCGGGCAAGCGCAACAGATACGACTCGCCCAGTGCGTCTGCCTGCAGCAGCCAGGCGGT
>CANFSB010000038.1 GCA_947449495.1 Pseudomonadota bacterium | reverse complement strand
GATTCGATCGCTCATTGGGACGGCGACATGCTGGTGGTCGAGACGACTCACCTTAAAGAGTCCACCCTCACTAACAACGGCTTGGATCACAGTCGCAACGTGAAGGTGATCGAGCGCTTCAAAATTTCTGCAGACCGCAAGCAGCTGCTGTCGACCCAAGAGTTTGAAGACCCAGAGGTGCTGGATAATCGCGGCGCCAGATTCATCAGCTGGGATCGCGGCGTCGAAGGCGATCATGTGCACGCCTACGACTGCGACCCCAGCTTTGCAGAGAACTACGCGAACTAGTTGCGTGCAGTGCCGGTGCGCTAGCGCCCCGGTGCTGCCGGCACCACATCCTTAACGCAATCGCGCTTGGCCTGAACTTCTTGCAGTGCCGCGCGGCGCGCATTGACTGCTTTATGCGCCTCGCTCTTGGCCATGCCGTTGCCTATACCCAGATCACCCAGAAAGCCGGCGACGGAACGCCAATCCATGTTGCCGGTTTCATCAATCTGCTTTTGAATCTGATCTGCACGGGCCAGTTCCAGTGCAATGTCACGACATCCAAGCAGCGAGGCCTCGGTCGGTGCCAGCGGCGTGGCAATGGGATAACGCTTGGTAGCACAACCAGTAAGTAGCACTACTGTTATAAGGCCAGTGGTAAGCAGGATGCGCGTATCGAACTTCATGATCGCTCCTAGATGAATTGCCGGTACGCTGAAATAGTGGGCCCTGTGAAATGAACGTCGAATGAATGCAAGAGGGAATACAGCCATGATCGTAAAAAACGCTTGGTACCTCGCAGCATGGTCCAGCGAGGTCAGCAGCAAGCCGTTGGCACGGCGCATTTGTAACGAGCCCGTGGTGTTGTTTCGTGGTCTGGATGGCAAAGCCTCCGCCTTGATTGACAGCTGCGCGCATCGCGGCGCACCGCTGAGCTTGGGCACCGTGGTCGCAGACGGCATCCGCTGCAACTATCACGGCGTGGTATTCAACTGCCAAGGCAGTTGCGTGCAGATTCCCAACCAGTCGCTCATTCCTGCGCAGGCGCGAGTCAAAGCGTTTCCGCTAATCGAAAAAGATCAGATGCTATGGATATGGATCGGCGATGCCGCAGCCGCCGATGCCTCGCTGATCGTCGATTACCCGTTTCATGGTGATCCGCGCTGGCCGTGCCGCCAGACCTTGGCCCCGGTGGCTGCGCATTACCTGCTGATCGCCGACAACCTGCTGGATGCGACTCACTTAGCCTATGTGCATGGCAACACGGTCGGTGGCGCCAACCCTGCCGTACATATGAACGCAGAATCCTCATTGCAGCCCACGCCGCAGGGCCTGCGCTATGAACGGCTGATGCGCGATGCGCCACCACCACCGGCGTATTCTGCTTGTGTGAGCTTCCCGGGCCATATCGACCGCTGGCAGGAGTTTGACTTCATCGCACCAGCCACGGTCTTACAGTATTCCGGTGGCATACCTGCCGGTGCAGACCGCCATACCGCACAGGCACCGCGCTTTGACATGCGCATCTTTCACAGCGCAACACCAGCGACCGACAACAGCTGTTATTACTTCTATTCGGTGGCCAACGGCCATCACACCGACGACCCTCAGGCTACGCAGATCATCTGCGAGCAGGTTGATGCGGCCATCGTCGAAGACAAGCTGTTCATCGAAGCACAGCAGCAGCGAGTAGAAGAGCTTGGGGAAGAGAGGTTGTTTGCCACGGCTGCCGATGCGGCGCGACTGATGGCACGCCGCGCCGTGGCTAAATACAACCGGGCTCACTCTCCGGGAGAGTGAGCCGACGCACTGCTAGGGACGCACCTTGCACTGAAAGCTCGCTGCGTCATCAGTGCTGCCCTTGCCGTTGTACACGGCCACCTGCGGATAAGCACACAGCGGTCGCGACCGGGCGGCTTGCCCTGGCTGGTTGCTGGCAATGATGCGCTCGGGTGCTTTACCGGTTTCAACCCAGCGATCTAGCTCACCCAACATATCGATGTTTGAAGGCCCGCTGCCGCCAGAGCAATGTGCCATACCAGGCGCCATGAACAGACGCAGACCCTGTGCTGCGTTCTTGGGCCCGATGTCCTTAGCCACTGCCGCATGAAAATCGACGGTTGATTGCGCGGGGATCAAGCCATCGGCCCAACCATGCGACAGCAGCAGCTTGCGATTGCCTGCAAAGAATCGCTTGAGACCCGTGGCGGGGATGTCCAGGGCATCGCTGCCATAGGCCAGCGCGCGCTGCGTATCCCGGTCGTAATCCATGGTGCGAAAATCCCATGCGGCATTACCCAGTACGGGGCCTTTGAAGAAGGTAGTGGCCACCGGGAAAGGCTCGTTGCCGACAGTCAGCACAGGCATTTGGGCCTCGCTGCCCACCGACAGGCCAGGATAAATACGCGCGCCGGTGCGTGGATTGCGCGGACCGTCATACACCGCACGCAGCGCTGTGAGCTGAGGTGCCGTGAGGCAATCGGCCGCATCACCGGCCTTGCACTGCAACACCGCCGGATCGAACTTGCAGGCTGGCGGATTGCTGATGATGCCGTCGCTCACACCGTCATTGGCATCGCAGGCGGCCATGGCTGCTTTGCCCACCATCGCAAGCTTGGGCGGTGGAACACGGCTAGCCTCGTCCTTCATGGTGACCGCACCGCTCCATACCGACATCACCATCAGCGGCACCATCGGGTTGGCCGGTGCCATAGCCGAGATGCCGTCATAGTCCTCTGGGTAGCGATAGGCTTCCATCAGACCGATGCGTCCGCCGGTTGAGCAGCTGGCATACAACGAGCGGCTGGGCGTCTGACCATAGAACGCGGCGATAGTGGCTTTGGCGGCAGTGGCTGTTTCGTGCACCGCGCGATGACCAAAGTCGATCAGCTTCTCGGGGTGTCCAACTAGAAACGTGCCATCAAGCGGGCTGCCTTGATGACCGACGTCTGAGGCTGCTGTGGCATAGCCGCGCGACAGCGGACCTACCATGTCGCCGTAGGCAATAGAGCCCGCCCACACGCCGTTGCCGCCGCCCACATACTTGCCGTTCCAGCCGTTTAACGGCATCCACACTTCAAAGCGAATGTCGCTGTCCGCCGTGGGCTTGGCTGTCGCTGCGATGCGGCAGAAGGCTGGCAATTTCGAGACGTCCATTGGCGGGCCCATGCCGTTGCCTGGCAAGCGCAGCGCCCCTGCAGCCACTTCTTCGGCAGAGGTAATGGTGACCTGAGGCAACTGCAGTGTCTGTGCAAGCGCAGTGCAACGACCGCCAGCCGGTGCAAGCTTAGCTGCCGCCTGACCTTGGGCAGATGGAGCATGCAGTGCAAGGGCAACAGCTGTGGCTACCAATGCCACACCAGCCAGCGAAGCGATGCGAGTGTTCATGAACAGTCTCCGTAAATGCGGAATCGGTTTGGGCAGCGTTTTAAGGGCTGAGCTTCAACGACACGAGAAGCTGTGTTCGTCTTCGGGATTGCCGCCGTCATAGCGAGCCACCTGGGGGTAAGGGCATAGCGGCCGCGTACGGCCTGGAAAAGCCGCGCCCTTGGCGACAATGCGATCTGGTACTTGGCCGCGCTCGACCCAGTCCTGAATCACCGACAGCACATCAAACTGATCTGTCGAACGACCGCCACCGCAATGTGTCATGCCCGGCACCAGGAACAACCGCGCCCAGGCTTGTGGGCCTTCGGGCTGGCGCGGAGTGAGCCGCTCATACCAATGGACCAGCGAGCCGGTGGACATCGCCTGATCCGACAGACCGTGATAGACCAGCAGCTTGCCACCGCGGCCGGCAAAGCTACTGTGCTCAGTGCCGTTGGCATCGTTAATGGCAGCAGTCTCGGTGGTGCGTTCGACATCGCGATCAAAGTCAAAGCGCAGCGGATCAAGCCGCGGATCGATTGGTGTGACCGAAAAGTTGCGTAGCGTATCGGCGCCCAGCGTGGCATTAGCCGGCAGTCCATTACCGTTACCCAGATGCATGGAGCGCCACGCTGGTAACGCAATACCGGTGTCGTAAGGGAAGCTGCCATATAGCGACTGGCCACGGGAATTACGCGCACCCGCAAAAATCTTTTCGAGCACATCAGCCTGCTGCGCCGCCAAGCAACTGCCTGCCGCGGGGGCGCCTTTGCGACCACACACCAGTTCGCGCGGACTAAAGCGACACGCCTTGGTGTCGTTGATCATGCCGTCCTTGAGTCCATCCAATGCATCACAACGGTTGAGTACGGCATCAGAAACCGCTGCAAGCTGTGCGTCGGTGTAGGTCTTGGAATATTCGGGCTGACCCTTGGCGTCGCGCGGTGCGATGCGATGCACCTGCTGCAGGCTCCAGACTTGATTGATCGCTACTCGCGTCAGATTCCAAGAAGCGTTGCCCGACACCACACCATCGAACTCCAGCGGCAAGCGCTGAGCAGCCAGCATGGCCTCACGGCCGCCAGTCGAGCAGCCGACAAAATAAGAACGATCGGGCTGACGACCGTAGAACACGTCGAGTAGCGACTTGGCCTCGTGAGTCGCGCGCTCCACAGCTTGATAACCGAAGTCGAGCTTGGCCTGTTGGTCCGCACCAAATCGCGAGTCGATGTTGTTGCGACCTTGATGACCGCCGTCGGTGGAGACCACCGCAAAACCCCGCTCCAGTGCTGAAGGGAATCCGGCGACACGCCCCACCGCGGGCAACAACACTCCATTGAGGCCACCACCACCTTGGAACAGCAACCGACCGTTCCAGTCGCGAGGCAATCGCAGCTCAACGCCGGTGCCATAGCTCATGTCGGGCAGCCCCGATGCGCGTGCGCCGATCATCAACCGCACCAGACAGTGCTCCGGCGCAGCAACCGTAGCGCCGGCAGGCCCCAGTGGCAGTGCGCTAGCAGGTACCCAGCTCGCCTCTTTGATCTGCAGGCTGGGCGTAGCGCGCTGCGTCAACGCCATGCAACTCTGGCTTGTGGGCAGCGGTGCAGCGGCCGTTGCAAGCGACGGCGCTGCACAGCCAAGCATTAGCACGCTACCTAATACAGCTCTTGAAAGACGCATGGCTCAGGGCATCCGCTTGGTTTCAAAAGACCACTGCGCGTCCCGGCACAGGCCGCAGTCTTTGCCTGCAAAGCGCTTGCCTGCATCGGCATCTACACGCAATTGCCACTGCAGCCAGCTCACCGCAACTGACGCGGCCGGGCCGCCATTGGGTTTGAAGTAAGAGCCGCCATGCCCGACGCCCAACAGGTTCGCTACCGCCACGGGAATGTGTGAAATCTGTTTGAAGTCATCCATGCCGTTCTTGTAAGCAATATCGGTCTCGCCACCCAAGATGTAGAGCACCGGTGTGTGCAAATCTTTGAGAGCGTCCTTCTTGAGATCCATGCCCGGAATGGCGCTGGGCCCATCAATGAAGATGCCGGTGTTCTGCAGTACTACAGCTGCAACGCGTGGATCCTTGGCTGCGGTCAGCGCCTGCAGGCCGCCACAGCTAAAGCCTGAAACAGCCACTTTGCGCGGATCGATCTTGCCCAGATACGGGCTGCTGGCGCGCTGGTTCTCGGCCAGCGCCCAATCGATGGCTGCTGTGAGATCTGATGCCTTGGTACGCGGTGGCGGCAACTGGCCTGGCTGCGCCGGTGGTGCAGGCGGACGCGGTGCAACGCCGGGGCCACTGAGTATCTTGCCGCTGGCGATGACTAGATAACCATGCGAGGCCAGTTCAAGCAGATGAAAGCGCGTGCTCGCGCCGTCGTCAGAGCAACCGCCATTGCCCCAAGCCACTACGCCCAGCTGTTGCGAACCCAGCGCTGCAAGATCACGCGGTCGGTAGACCACATGATCTGGCAGCGATGCCACTTCTTCTTTAAGTGCAGGGTAGCGGCCAGTACCGACGTTATCTGGCAGCTTGTTGATCTCGGCCATGGGCGGCGGGGCGGCCGGCGCGGGCTGCTGCGCCGAAACGACCGTGGCACTCGACGAACTAAGGGCAACAACCGCGAGCAGCCTGATGGCCTTCAATGCGATATTCATCTGTAGTTTCCGCCTACCCTGATTTTTCTTTAGTGTAGGCACAGAGTAACCAATATTGACGAAATCTACAGATGGGGGAATCCATGGTTTCTAACGCCATTGCCTTGCGTGCTTCACTGGCATCAGTACTGCTCTGCGTCGTGGGGCAAACCACCACGACGCCTGTCCAAGCGGCCGCACCAGCACCCGCCTTGGGCGCTCAACCCCCAGCCGAGATCATGCCCAAAGTGGAGTTTGTATTTGAAGAGCGAGTCACGCTCGCTCCGCCGGTCGTGCTGGGCGAGACGCCCTTTGGTCGCCGGCAATATATCGGCATTACGGGCGGCACCATTGCGGGTCCCAAGCTCAAAGGCGAAGTGATTCCCGGAGGGTGGGATTTTCAGCTGCGTCTGGATGGCGGCTGCGGCACCCTGTCTGCCGATTACTTCCTGCGGGCTGATGATGGCACCATCATCCACATCCTGAATGAGGCCTATAGCTGCGGCACGAACCCTGTCACCGGGGATCGGTTCTTTTTCAAACCCAAGTTTGAAGCACCCAAGGGTCCGCACGATTGGCTCAACCGCAGCAGCTTTGTGGCACTGCTGGAAGTAGAGCCACCGACTGCAGCGGCGGGTGGCAATGCCCCCACCATGGCTATCCGGCTCAAGTTCTTTCAGGTGAAGTAGCGCCTTGGGCCATGCGCTGCTTGATCACCAGCGCCATGGGTACTGCAAAGAAGAAGTGCGACATGAAGCCGCCGATGACGACCGTGGGGTCGAGGTAATCAGGGTGATTGTCAGACACCAGCATGATTGCTGCATGCATGACAATCCAAGCGACTATGGCAAACGGTAGCGCTAGCAAGGTGGCCTCCCAGCCACGCTTGCGAAAGCTGGGCCAGATCAATGCAAACAGCAGGCCCCACAGCAGCGAAAATCCAAAGTGCACACCGATACCGATGAGGTGTGAAAGCAGACCTAGTGACTCTTGCACCTGCTTGCCGAATATCAAGCCTGTTGCGTTGCGCGAGATGCCCAGCAGCGGCATCTGGTGCTGCCAGCCGACCCACACCACCGCCTCATAAATCCAGATAACGATGCCACCCCACAGCCCACCGATCAGACCGCTACGCACGCTGGAATTGGTGTTCATTGTTCTTATCCTTGGCGCGTGAGCGCAAGACGCTGTGCAGCAGTTTCCCAGCGAATGCCTGTGAAGAAAGCGTCAATGTATTTGGCGACGGCGGCGCCATAGTCCATCTGATACGAGTGCTCATACATATCGAGCACCAGCACCGGCGTAGTCCCCACGGGCCCTGTGGCGTGATCGGCCATCCAGTAGTTTTCCAGCACATTCAACTGCGTGTTGTAACCCAATACGACCCACCCCGAACCGCCGCCCAGTCCCTGCGCGATCTTGCGAAACTCTGATTCCCACGCATCAAAGCTGCCAAACGAAGCTGCAATACGGCTGCGTACGGATGCATCGGCAAGACCGTCGCCGCCAAGATTGGCAAAGTACAGCTCGTGCAGCACTACCGAGCTGGTGCGCAGCAACTGCTCGCGCTTAAGGCCGTTGTAGACATAGGCAGGCGTATTGGCATCAGTCAGCGCCTGCTGCAGACGCGAGCGCACAATATTGAGTGCCTTGACCGAGCCGACATAGTTATTCTCCCAGTGTGACTGAATCAGCTTTTCCGACAGCCCTTTGACAGCCCCTGCTTTAAAGGGCAACGGCACGGGCTCGTGCTGGTACAAAAAGGCATGGCCAGCAGAAGGTTGGGCGGCAGTGGCGACAACACCCGGGGTAGCTGAGACACCTACAGCTGTCGCAGCCAGCAAAAAGTGTCGACGATCTACATTGTCCATGGCGTACTCGCTGGCTGTTTAGTAGGACGGGTATAGCACGCAACAGCCAACCGTCTGTAAACCTGTGAACCTATGCGTCGTTATTGAGCGTGGCGTTCCTCCATAATTTCTCCATTCCTATTCAGCAGGCTCTGGCTCATGAAACACACCACTCTCGGATTGGCCTGTCTGCTGTTTGCCGCTTGCGGGGGCGGTAGCCCCTCCAATTCGAACTCCAACTCGAACCCCACACCAACAGTCACGGTGCCTGGCGCCCCCACTGGCGTCACAGCCACAGCAGCGAACGCCAGCGCCAGCGTGACATTCACCGCCCCTGCTTCCAACGGCGGCGCGAGCATCACTGGCTACACAGCCTCGTGCACCGGCGGTGGCGCCACACGCACCGCGACCGGCACAGCCAGCCCACTGTCTGTGACCAGCCTGACCAATGGCACTGCCTACGTGTGTACGGTGACTGCAGCCAATTCGGCCGGCACCGGTGCCGCATCGACCAGCGCCACTGTCACGCCCACTGCCGGTAACAGCGGCAGCTTTACGCTGACCAGCACCGCAGGCATTGAGGGCGCCACCATGGCTGCTGACTACACCTGCGACGGCACCGGCTCGTCGCCCCAGCTGACTTGGTCCAACCCCCCTGCTGGCACCACAGAGTTTGCAGTGCTGATGACCACGCTGCCGGGTGATGGCACCACCAAGTGGAACTGGGTCATGTCTGGCATTCCTGCGGCCACGCGCAGCTTGGCCAAAGACAGTTTTGGACTAGGCACGCCGGGCGTAGGCAGCGATGGTCCATTCGTAGGCTATCAACCGCCCTGCTCGCAAGGCCCGGGCGCCAAGGTTTATACCTTCACCGTATATGCGTTGTCGGGCAGTCCCACGCCAAGCACTACACCAGCTACTGGTGCGGCCCTGACCACTGCAATGAGCGGCCTTACCTTGGGCACCGCCACACTTAATCTCAGCTTTAGCCGTGCCACTACGCCCACCGGCTCCACCACCGCTTGCGGCTATGTGCGCTCTGCCATAGCAGCCTCTGCAGGTGCCAGCGTGAGCTGCGATGCCACCTATGCCTATGTCAGCTCCAACAGCATCGCTACACACACCATGATGGATGGCATCACTGCCACCAACTTACAGATTCCCGTACAACAGAATTTCCTCGGAGCCAATGGCTGGAAGATACCGCTGGCTCCGGCAATCGCTGCCAGCACAACAGCCGCTGTCGATGGGCCCATCGGCATCGCAGTCAACGGAGTGATGATCTTTAATCCGTGTAAGCAAGGCGGCTGTGCCAACGGCGACACCAAAGTGCTGGGTGAGCTGGACGTATGCAACGGCCATGCGGGGCGTGCCGACGATTACCACTATCACGCCGCACCCACCTGCTTAATGGCCACCAAAGCAGCCAACTACTGGGACACGCATCCGCTGGGCTGGGCGCTGGATGGCTTTGCGATTTTTGGCTACAACAATGCCGATGGCACAGTGGCCACTCGCGATAGCAGCTGCGGTGGCAACACCACCGCAGTAAGCAACGCACCGGCCGGTTACAGCTATCACGTCACCGATGCCTCGCCCTATGTGCTGGCTTGCTTTCGCGGCACGCCCAGTCCTGATCTGGCTGGCCAAGGCGGCAAGTACTCACCGTTTCGGCAGCCACCGGTTACGCCATTTAAGGTGTCGAACATGACACTCACTACAGCCAGCGATGGCTATTCAGTGTTGCAGTTCACCTCTGGCATCAGCTTTACCACCACCGAGACCGGCACCGACAGCTATGCCAACACAGCCGGCACCTATCGGGTGCGCTACAAGCAGTTGACCGGCAGCGCCCTGAGCACCCAGCTGGCGTTAACCGCCAACAGCAACAAGTCTGCGTGCTGGAGCTTTCAGTTCACCGACGGCAACGCCAGTACCACCCAGCCAGCCATCAGTTATTGCCGCTGACATGAAAGCACTAACAGCGCTGCTGCTGATGGCACTGCCTATTAGCGTCAGTGCGCACGATGTGGTCGCCAACCGGCTAACGCTGGTGCAACGCGAAGCCAATCATGTGTCGATGACGCTGGTGATCGACTATGTCACCACGATTAGGGCGGTCGCTGCTCCGGCTGCTAGCTACAAAGAGTTTGCGATCGCCTGCTCTGGCATGGCGGACGCGCAGTTGCAGCGCACGCTGTCGCAAGCGCATGCAACACTGGAACAGGGCATCGTGCTGCACGATGCGCAGCACCATACACTGCGAGTCAGCCCACTGCGCTGGCCCTCGCTAATAGAGTCACGCAAGCTGCTGCAGCAATCGGCCATGGCCGCTATTGCGCTGGGCACAGACAAGGCCGAACCGACCACTCTGGAGTTGACAGCAGACATAGTCGCCAACCAGCGCATCCAAGCGCTGGACGTGCAGTTACCTGCAGCGCTGGCTGATGTGCTGGTGGTCTCTTATAAGCCCGTGCAGACCACAATCGATCCACAAAGCCGCAAGGCCCGCATTACGTTCTGATAGCGCGAGGTCTCTACAGAAGGGATTTGAGCGACGCCTTTTGCTTTTCAGAAATATTGAGCTTGTTGATTTCTTCAACAGCTTTTTCCAAAGGCAATCCTGTTAAGGCCGCTTCGGTCTTGGTCACCATCTCTGCCAGCTGTTCCAACGTGGGCTTGTCGATTCCAGTCCCAGCCAGATGAGACTTTGCCTTTTTCTTAAGCGCTTCGAATTGATCTTCGGACAGATGCAATCGAATCCGCTCCTGCTCAAGAGCTTCTGCTTCCTCGTCTGTCAGAATGCCGTCAGCAAACGCGTCCTCAATCCCCTTGAGCATTTCCTCACGGTCTTGCTGCAGCTGATCGGAAAACGCAGAGCCCAGGATACCGGCTGGCAACGCGACGATACCGATGCCCAAAAGGGCCAACAACATCGTGAATGCCTGGCCCACCGGAGTAACTGGCGAGATATCGCCATAGCCCACGCTGGCCAAGGTGATCACCGCCCAGTACATCGCTCGGAACATGGTGTCGTATTTATCTGGCTGAACGGCATGTTCAGCCTCGAACACAATTGCCGCCGCCAAGATGGTGATCAGCATCGTGACAAACATGGCTGCGCCGAACGCGCGTTTTTCGCGCGCCATGACCATCGTGAAAGTTTTCATCGCAGTGTTGTAGCGCGACAGCTTGGCTACTCTCAGCACGCGCAGAATTCGCACGAACCGCAAGTCGACCGACACAAAGACCTGCAGGTAGAACGGTAGAACGGCCACCAGATCAACCAAGGTTGTCGGTCTGCGCAGGTAACTCAGTCTAGAGAACAGCGGCGAATCAACACCCAATCTTTCTGGGGCGCAGTACAGGCGCAACAGGAACTCGATCGAAAATATTCCGACAGAAAACAGATCGAGATAGTGAAATTCCAAGGCCAAGGGTTCGTGGATCTCTGGAACCGTCTCAAGAAATACGCAAACGACACTCAGGATAATTACGAAAATCAGGATGAGGTCTAGCTGATGCTGCAACCGCCCAGAGGTGGGCGTTTCATTCATCAGCGAGTCCACTTTCTGCCGAATCGTTCTGCCTTTATTGGCCACGATGAATTCCATCGTCGCAGGGACGATTTCACGCATCAATTTAAGCAGTCGCAACAGACGCAAGATCCGCAGAGCGCGCAGGTCCAGCTCGACGATGCCAAGCAAGTGCAGCCAATGCGGCGCAACAACCAGGAAATCGATAATCGACAACGGGTGAAAAATATGCCGAACGGTTCCAAATTTGCGGCCGGCATATTTGGGATCGACCGCAGCAGTCAGCAGTCTTAGAACGTATTCTGCGGTGAAAATGTAGATGGAAATTTCATCAAACAGCGCAAACAAATCCTTGTGATTTGAATATAGCGCTGGAATATGCTCGAGCAATAACGCCAGCAAATTGATGATGATCAGCCAATTGACAAAGCTCTCAAGACGCTTGGGTCCCGCGTTACTGCCTTCAAGGTCAAATAGCGCGCAATACAGGCGCTTCTGGGCGCTTCTTATAAAGTTCATGGGGACCCCGTTCTCGAGAGTTGGTGGATGACCAACTGGCCGCTGGCAAAAACGATTGCAAAACGCGCAATCGCCGTGCAATTTGGGCAGCGAGGCTCACAATTACAATTTTATCGAGTCCAATTTGGACCAACCGGCCAGGGGGAAACGACATGACAATTTCTTTAAAGCACGTGGCTGCGACAGCGTTGCTGTGCATCGCTCCAACCGCAGCGTCGTTTGCGCAACAAAGCGTGCCCTTTGCCAGCGGCGTACCGGTCGCACCCACCGGATTGGCCGACCAGCCGCTGCCGCCCGGCCCGTTCACTTATAAAACTGCCGAAGGTATGGATATTCGGGTCAGCGTGCTGCTGCGCGACATTGAGTATCCGCATGCCATGACCTGGTTGCCCAACGGCGACATGCTGTTCACCCAGCGCCGCGGGCTACTGCGCATCGTGCGCGACGGCAAGCTCGACCCCAAGCCCATCGGTGGCACTCCCGATTCGTTCTATGCGGGTCAGTCTGGTGGTTTGGGTGCGGTGCACGGCTACATGAACGTGGTCCTGCACCCGCAGTTCGCGCAGAACAAGCTGGTGTATCTGAGCTACACCAAGAAGGTCGACGCCAAGACCAATGCGCCAGCGATCATTCGCGGTCGCTTTGACGGCGATAAGCTGGTGGATGTGAAAGAAGTATTCAGCAGCAGCACGGTGCGCGGTGCGTTGCCCTTCACGCTGACTGCAGACGGCATGATGTGGATTGCCACCGCCGGGTTCACACTTGACGAAGCCCAAGATGCCAATGCACTGGGCGGCAAGGTACTGCGCCTCAAGGATGACGGTAGCGTTCCTGCGGATAATCCGTTTGTGGGCAAGGCTGGCACACGGCCCGAGATCTATACGATGGGCCATCGCAGCATCCTGGGCTTTGCCCAGCATCCGCTGACCCATGAGATGTGGATCACTGAGATGGGTCCCAACGGTGGTGATGAGCTCAATGTGCTTAAGCCGGGTCGCAACTACGGCTGGCCGGTGGTCAGCTTGGGTCGTAGCTATCCGGGACCGTGGCAAGCCAAGGTCAATGAGCCCACTCACGCCGGCTTCGAGCCACCCGTGGTGTATTGGACGCCTTCAATCTCTGTCACAGGCATTGCGTTCTATACCGGCGACAAGCTGGCCAAGTGGAAGGGCGACATCTTTGTCGGCGGCGTGCGTACCGGCGAGATTCCGGGCACGGGCCGCTTGGATCGCGTGTTGCTCAACGAGAAGAACGAGGAGCTGCGCCGCGAGACACTGCTGGCAGATCTGCATCAGCGCATTCGCGATGTGCGGCAAGGGCCGGATGGCTTGATCTACATCGCAACCGATGAGCCCAAGGGCGCAATACTGCGCATCGAACCCGTCAAGTAAGTGAATACGCTGCGCCGCAGAACCTGCGGCGCAGCATCACTGCGCCTCTTAGCGCTTTTTCTCGAACACCACCACGCCACCCTTGATGGTGGTGACCACGTTGAGCAGGTCGCTGGCACGCTGCAGCGGATCACCGTCAACGATCACCAGATCACCATATTTGCCTGGCTCCAGCGTGCCGAACTGATCGGCATGCAAAGTGGCAATGGCGGCGTTGCGCGTCAATATCTGCACGATGTCTGACGGCGCAAACACCAGAGACAGCGCGCGCAGCTCATCAAACAGACTCTCTTTAGGCGGCCACTGCGTATCGGTGCCAAAGCCATAGTCTTTAAGACCGGCCTGCCACAGCTGACGTGCATTGACCGGGCCTTGGCCTGCGCTGGACAGTGTGTCGAACGGGAACGGCCCGCCGTCACGGAACAGCGGTTTGCCATCGGCACCAAAGTGCGGCAGGAACACCTGCAGCGTGGAGGTCATCGGCACATGCGCATCGACGATTTTCTTGAGTGCCGCTTGGTCGGCAAACAGATCACCGACATGCGGCGTATGCACCAGTAACGCCGGGGGCGCGCCCTGCAGTGCAGCCAACGTATCGCGCACGCTGACCGCGTGAGTAATAGTGGGCATGCCGCGCTTGCGGCCTTCTTCAACCACCAACTGCTGAGTGGCGATTTCTGGGCCACCCGGCGTGGCGTTCATGATGGTCTTGAGGTAGTCGTAGCCCGCAGCCTTGGCAGCCTCGATGGTCTTGATCGTGGCCTCACGGGGAATGGCCGGTGCTGCAGGCCCTGTCAGCGGCGCGCGCGCTGGGTCGGTGCGAGCCGGATCACCGAAGGCAGGACGCGGCCCCGGCGGTGGTGGCGCAAAGCCCGCCAACGGCACCATGGTGCCCACAAACAAACGCGGCCCCTTGAGCGTGCCGGCCTCGATGCGCTTGCGCGCTTCGAGCAGTTGCGGCGGATCTATCGCGCCAAGCACTGTAGTAAAGCCGGCATCCAGGAACTGCTGCAGCTCGTGCGCCGCATCCTTGTCGAGCCACTTGACCGGATCACCCTTGATCACATGACGATGCGCATCGATGTAACCGGGCATCACAGTGCGGCCCTTAGCATCAATGACTCTGCCGGCTGCTGCAGTGGGTGCGCCTGCTGCAACCGAGACAATCTTGCCGTCGCGAACTACAACGGATCCACGCTCGATGACTTTGCCGTTGCCATCAAGAATGCGGGCATTGGTGACAGTGAGGCTTTGCGCCTGGGCCAGCGCAGCCGCACAGGCCAGCGCCAGCGTGAGGCCGCGAACGGCCAGCTTGGTCGACATCATGAAATCCCCCGGACAGTCAGTAGTGATCTGAGGAGACGAGTGTAAGCCGGCAATGGCGCAGCGCACACGCCGCAACGTCAGAACAGGCGCTGCAACCAATCGCCACCGGCCAACAGGGCGCGAACCGCAACCCAGCCGACACCCACAGTCAGGCCAATACCGCCGGTGCCCACTGCCGCTGACAGCAGCAGGACCAGGCCATCACGAAACATCCATCCCAAGCTCAACAACACCAGGCTGCTACCGCAGACCAGATTGCCAAGCGGAACTGGCAGAAAAATGATGATGGCCATCACTGCAATCCATAGCCCCCAAAAGCCGGCGAAGCGTGGCTCACACAAGGCTGTCAGGCGTTCGCGCAGGAGACGCGATGCGGTGGCATAAAGCCAGGTTAGTGCCTGCAGACTGCGCTGCGACCAGCGTGCCGTCAGCCGCAACTGCACCAGTTTGTCGGGGAGCTGGATGCCATGTTCCTGACGCCGCCAGCGATGCGCCAGCACCAGCATAAGCAAACCCAACACAGAGCCGACGCCCGCTACGGGCAACATGCTGCATAAGGCCGACACCAACAACAACACGGCCAGCGACTGCTGGCCGTGCAACTGCAGCAACTCACCAAGGCTTACCCGGCCTTGCTGATCTGGTGCGACCGAGTTTTCGTCTGCCAGCGACCGCGCTGCCCGGCGAAACACCAGCGCAAGGCGACGCGGACGCAGCACCGTCAGTCGTCCGAGCCGCCCATACCCAGCAAGCTGAGCAAGCTGGTAAACAGGTTGAAGATCGAGACGAACAGACTGACCGTTGCCATGACCGGGCTGGTCTCGCCGCCGTTAATGATGTTGCTGGTCTCGAACAGGATCAACCCAGCCGACAACAACGCCACTGCAGCAGACACTGCCAGTGACAGCGCCGGCATGTTGAAAAACATGGCGGCAAGGCCTGCAAGCATGGCGATGACCATGCCGGCCAACAGGAAGCCGCCGAGGAAGCTGAAGTCACGACGTGTTTGAATGGCATAGGCAGACATCGCGATGAACGTGACGCCAGTCAAACCCAGCGCCATGGCGATGGTCTCACTGCCACCGGGTACTGCGGCGTAACGCGATAACACCGGACCGAGCGTATAGCCCATAAAGCCAGTCAGCGCGAAGACCATCGGCAACGACCACAGGCTGTCGCGCATCTTGTGGATGCCGAACAGCAAGCCGTAAAAGCCAACCAAGGTGATGATCAGACCGGGCGCCGGCAACCGCCACACGGTGCTGGCCGTAGCAACAGCCGCGCTGAACAACAAGGTCATCGACAACAGCATGTAGGTGCTGCGCAGCACCGCTGCAGAACTGGCCGGCACCGTGGCAGCGCCCAGCGCAGCGGGAAGATTGGCAAAGCCCTGATTGGCAGCGACGGGCAAGCGTGAGCGTTCCATGTAATCCTCCAAAACCAAAGTGTCAGCACCCGCAATGGGGCTGTGCAGAGGCCAGTGTGGGCTGATCGCGCAGTTTTAAAAAGCTGATTTAAATAGTCTCTTAGTCAGGATAAACCTGAATGTTTGGCCGCCATGACCCGCTGCACCAGCGGATGGTGCTGGCCGCGGCGGGTGCGAATCGCGTGGATTTCCTCGCGGACCTCGTCGCAGCGACCCAGCAACTTGAGCCCTCGGGTCAGCACCACCTCGTCGCCACCGAGTCGACTGACCGGGAAAACACCCATGCCCCCGGCGGCAAACACCGTCAGCAAGGCGCTGTCCTCGAACTCCCCCACGACCGTGGGCTGCAGACCAAGGCCATCGAACCAGCGATCCAAGCGACCCCGCAGCGCCGCATGGACTGTGGGCAGCAACACCGGTAACCGCGCCAGCGACTGCGGGAACTGGTCGATGGCCGACTTGTTCACCAAGGCAGCAGGTCCATACCAATCCACCGGTGAATCGACCAGCAGCTGACTGGTCAGGCGCAGGCTGGCGTTGTACGGCGCAGGCTGACCGGTCAGCACCAAGTCGAGTTGGTGCAAGGCCAGTTCGCCGAGCAGCTGCGCAGCCTCGCCTTCATGACAAACCAACCGCAGTTGCGGTGTGTCGAGCACCGGCGCCAACACCGCGTGTGCAGCCAGCTTGGACAGGCCATCGGACAAGCCCACCGCTAAGCGCGCCACCGGCGCTGCCGCGGTAGCACGTACCGCATCGCTGAGGCCCTGGCCCAACTGGAAAATTTCGTCAGCGCGCAAAAAGGCCACCTTGCCTGCCTCGGTGAGCGTGACGCCGCGACCGGCAGACTTGAGCAATTGCAGTCCCATGCTGCGCTCGAGTTCGCGTACCTGTGCGCTGACGGTTTGTACCGCCATGCCCAGCCGCTCTGCGGCGCGCACGAAGCCGCCCTCCTTGGCCACCACCCAAAAATAATGCAGATGGCGATAGTTGAGCATCTAGTCTGTCCTGTTTTACCGATATATCAATTTACCAATGGCTGGTTTTTCAGGCAACTGAATCTGTGCAGCATGCCCCACATGCAAAACCTTATCGAATTGACCGCGGGTAACTGGCTGGGCACACCCGTCTGGGCGTGGCTGGTGTTTGCCGGCATCGTCATCGTCTTGCTGGTGCTGGATCTGGGCTTGCTGCACAAAGCAGAACGCCCCATACAACCGGCCGAGAGCTTGCTGCTGTCAGCGGGCTACATCAGTGTGGCGTTGGCTTTTGGCGCAGGTGTGTGGATGCAACTGGGCCCGCAGGCGGGTTTGGACTACTACACGGCGTTTCTGGTCGAAAAATCGCTGTCGATGGACAACGTCTTTGTAATCGCACTGGTGTTCAGCGCACTGGCTATCCCTGCACATCTGCAACATCGCGTGTTGTTCTGGGGAATCTTGGGCGTCATCATCTTGCGCGGCGTGCTCATCGGCGTCGGCGCCGCGCTGGTCAGCCAATTTCATTGGGTGCTGTATGTGTTTGGTGCCTTCTTACTCTGGACCGGCATCAAAATGTGGCGGTTGGCCGAGCAACAACACGACCTGACGCACAGTGCGTTGATGGTGTGGCTACGCAAGCACCTGCGCCTCACCGAGGGCCTGCGCGGCAATCGCTTCTGGAGCCGCGAACCTACGACAGATGGCCAAGGTGTCGCGCTGCATGGCACGCCACTGTTGCTGGCCTTGCTGCTGGTGGAGTTGTTTGACCTGGTGTTTGCAGTGGACTCTGTGCCGGCGACGTTCGCCATCACCACCGATCCGTTCATCGTCTACACCAGCAACATCTTTGCGATTCTGGGTCTGCGAGCGCTGTATTTTGCGCTGGCCGCACTGGTGGATCGCTTCCGCTATCTCAAATACGCCTTGGCCCTGGTGCTGGTGTTCATCGGCTCCAAGATCTTTCTGGTCGGATTCATCGGTAAATTCCCGCCGCTGCTGTCGCTGGGTATCACCGGCGGACTTTTGGCCGGTGGTGTGATCTGGTCGTTATGGAAGACACGTGGCGACAGGGGCATCATGCCGTCATCATGAAACTGCTGTTCATTCACCAGAACTTCCCCGGCCAGTTTGCGCATGTCGCGCCAGAGCTGGCCCGGCAGGGACATCAGGTGGTGACGCTGGCCATCAATAACAGCGGGCAACAGTGGCCGGGTGTGACGCAACTGCTGCACAAGCCACAGCCGCGACCCGGTGACAGCAGTGGCAGCGACACAAATGCGCGCGAGTGGGCCGCCAAACTGGCACGCGGTGAATCTGCCGCACGCGCCATGCTGCAACTGCGCCAGCAAGGCTTTGCGCCCGATGTGGTGGTGGCGCACCCGGGTTGGGGCGAAGCGCTGTACATCCGCGATGTGTTCCCGGCATGCCGGCTGATCACCTATGCCGAGTACTACTATGGCAGTGACGGCGGTGACACCAGCTTTGATGCGGAGTTTGACGCCATCCCGCCCTCCTTCGAAGCGCTGCAACGGTTGCGACTCAAGAACACGCATCTGCTGCACGCACTGTCTATTTGCGATGAAGCACTCTCGCCCACGCAGTTTCAGCGCAGCCGCCACCCGGCGGTGTACCAGGATCGTATTCGAGTCATTCACGATGGCGTGGATACCGACTTGCTGCAACCGGATGCCGCTGCATCAATCACGCTGGCACAGCCAGGCGCAGTAGCGCCGATTACTCTGACGCGTCGCGACGAAGTGATCAGCTTCGTGGCTCGTAACCTGGAACCCTATCGCGGCTATCACTGCTTCATGCGCGCACTGCCCAAGCTATTGCAGCTAAGGCCGCAGGCACGCGTGGTCATCGTCGGTGGTGATGAAGTCAGCTATGGCGCAGCAGCGCCAGCCGGTACCAGCTGGAAGCAACGCTTTTTAGACGAGGTCAAAGGCGACATCGACTTGCAGCGTGTGCACTTTGTGGGTCGCGTGCCGCACGTGCAGCTGCGCAAGCTGATGCAGGTGGCGTCGGTGCATACCTATCTCACCTATCCGTTCGTGCTGTCGTGGTCGATGCTCGAGGCGATGAGCCAAGGCTGCTTGGTCGTGGGCTCGCGTACTGCGCCCGTCGAGGAAGTAATCGAGCACGGTCACAATGGGTTGCTAGTCGACTTTTTCGATACGCAAGCGCTGGCCGACACGGTGGCCGATGCGCTGGCGCAAGGCACGGCACTGAACGGGCTGCGCACAGCCGCACGGCAGACGGTCATCGAGCGCTATGACCTGCAGCGCCACTGTCTGCCGGCGATGCTGCGTTTTATTGCGGGCTGAGCACCGGGCACCAAAAAGGTTACGATCGCAACGAACCCCTACGGAGTCCGTTATGCAGCCCAGCCTCACGCCCTTTCATGGCAGCTCGACCAAGGGCGAGCCCAAGCTTGAGTTCGTCTTCGAGATCAAACTCAAGTTCGCCAAATACGAGACCATTGCAGCGATGCCCAGCGGTGCGGGGCGTGGCTTTGTGTACATCGAGAGCGGTGTCATCACCGGGCCCTATCTCAACGGCAAGGTGCTGCCCTACAGCGGTGGCGACTGGGCCATGTTCCGCCCGGATGACGTGATTTCGACTGATGCGCGTTACATGCTGGAGGCCGACGACGGCACGCGCATCCTGATGTACAACCGCGGCTTTCTGTGGGGCCATCAGCCCGACACGCTCAAGCGTATTCAAGACTGGATGTTCCGCGGCGGGCCCGAAGTGCCCTTCGAAGAGTTTTATTTGCGTGCTGCGCCTAGCTTTGAAACTGAGAAGGGTCCGCACGACTGGCTGATGCGCCATGTGTTCATCGGCTTGGGTCAGCGCCAGTCTGACGGCAACAGCATTAAGTATTTCGCGCTGCTGTAGCGCTCAGTCGAAGGCAGCAGCCTCTGCAAACAGCTTGCCGGCCGCATCCTTGGCGGCAAGCTTGGGCTCGCCCTGCAGCGGCCAGTGCACGCCCACGGTAGGGTCGCTCCACAACAGGCTGCACTCAAACTCCGGGTGCCAATAGTCCGTGGTCTTGTATAAGAACTCGGCGACATCGCTGGTCACCGTAAAGCCGTGGGCATAGCCCGGGGGCACCCACAGTTGGCGCTTGTTGTCGGCAGACAGCTCAACACCCACCCACTTACCAAAGTGGGGTGAGCTGCGACGCATGTCGACCACCACATCAAACACACTGCCCGTCGACACGCGCACCAACTTTCCTTGCGGATGCTGGATCTGATAGTGCAGACCGCGCAGCACGCCGCGCTGCGAGCGACTGTGATTGTCCTGCACAAACTGCACATCAAGACCCGTGACCGCACGGAAGTCCCGATCATTGAAACTCTCAAAGAAAAACCCGCGCTCATCACCGAACACTTTGGGTTCGAGGATCAGCACATCGGGCAGTGCAGTGGGTGTGACGGTATAGGGCATGGTCAGCCTTGGCGCAGCAATCGCATGAGGTATTGGCCGTAGCCATTCTTGAGCAATGGCTTGGCCAGTAACTCGAGCGCGGCATCATCGATCCAGTGCTGCGCATGGGCAATTTCTTCGGGGCACGCCACCATCAAGCCTTGGCGCTGCTGAAGTGTGGCAATGAAGCTGGAAGCTTCAAGCAAGCTGTCGTGCGTGCCGGTGTCTAGCCAAGCATAGCCACGGCCCATGATCTCGACTTGCAACTGCGCCTTCTCAAGGTAGCAACGGTTCACGTCGGTGATCTCAAGCTCGCCACGCGCAGACGGGCGGATATTGGCGGCAATGTCACAGACCTGCGTGTCATAAAAATACAGACCCGTGACGGCATAGTTGCTGCGCGGCTTGGCGGGCTTTTCTTCGATGCTGACAGCACGACGCTGCGCATCAAACTCCACCACGCCATAACGCTCTGGATCTTTGACGTGATAAGCAAACACCGTAGCACCGGCATCGCGCTCAGCAGACTGCTGCAGCTGCTTGACCAGATCATGGCCATAAAAAATGTTGTCGCCCAAGATCAGCGCGCTGGGGTCGTTGCCCACAAAGTCGCGGCCAATGATAAATGCTTGTGCTAAGCCATCGGGTGACGGCTGCACCGCATAGCTAATGTTCATGCCCCACTGGCCGCCATCCCCCAGCAGCTCCTCAAAGCGCGGCGTGTCCTGCGGCGTTGAAATAACCAGCACATCACGGATGCCGGCCAGCATCAGCGTGGTGAGCGGGTAATAGATCATCGGCTTGTCATAGATGGGCATCAGCTGCTTAGAGACCGACTTGGTCACCGGATACAGCCGCGTGCCGGAGCCGCCGGCGAGAATGATTCCCTTGCGCATGTCAGGGTGCCTTTGTCAGCAGTTGTGTCAGAACGTGATCGGCTCCGCGCTGCCAGGCTGGCAGCACCAGCCCGAAGGCATCACGCAGTCGCGTGGTGTCGAGTCTTGAATTAGCGGGACGCTGAGCCGGTGAAGGCCAAGCACTGCCGGGAATGGGTCGCAGTGCGCCCTCGGCCAGTTGCAGCGGCGCGCCCGCACGGCGCGCTACATCGACAATGTGCGATGCGAAGCCATGCCAGTTGGTCTCGCCTGCAGCGGCTAGATGCAACGTGCCCCAAGGCATCGCCGCATCACCGCGATGGCAGTAAAACGCCAGCATTTGCGCAGTGACATCAGCAATCAATGCGGCTGAAGTCGGTGCGCCCCATTGGTCTGCCACCACATCCAGCGCCTG
>CANFSB010000037.1 GCA_947449495.1 Pseudomonadota bacterium | reverse complement strand
GCTGACCAGTAGTCAGCCGCCAACCATTGTTTGGTCACGACATGCGCGTGAATCTGTGCGCCGCCTTTGGCAAACAGCGCATTGCCGCCGGTTTGATCGGCGTGGTAGTGCGTGTTGAACAACGTACTGACGCGCTCGCTGCCCAGTGCCTTGCGCAGCGCAGGCGCCAAGGCAAGTGAGCCGCTATCGACCAGCAACAATCCTTTGCCGGTGTTGCAGACCAGGACATTGCCCGGCACGTTGCTGACCACGCGCACGCGCTCGGCCAAGCTGGCAACAGCCACAGGCTGTAAGCGCGGGGCGCTGCTTTGCGCGGCGAGCACCGGACCGGCAGCCAAGCTGGCCAAACCGGCGCACGAGGCTTTGAGAAAGTGTCTGCGATCCTGCGCCATACTCAGACTCCCGACAGCAGACCGGTGCTGTTGCCGTGACTGGGTAGTGAAATGCCCAGCTTGTCGAGCAGTGTCAGCTGCACATTGGCCAAGGGCGTGCGCTCCGGCAGGATCACGTTCTTGCCGCCGACATGTTTGCCGTTGGCACCGCCGACCAGCAGCGTGGGCAGCGGATAGTTGTCATGCGCGTTGCTGTTGCTCATGTTCGAGCCATACAAGAACAGCGAGTGATCGAGGATGCTGCCTTCGCCTTCCTGCGTTGCGGCCAGCTTCTTGAGGAAGCCAGCAAAGCGTTCCATGTGAAAGCGCTGGATGCGACTGAGCTCGGCGATGCGCTCGCGCTGGTTGGCATGGTGGCTGGTCGGATGAAATCCGCCGGCCACCTTCAGGTTCGGATACGGGCGATCAGTGCCTTCGGCGGCCATCACATAGGTGGCGACGCGCGTCAGGTCGGCCTGATAGGCCAGCGCAATCAGATCAAACATCATCGTTAATTGCTTATCGAAGTCTTCGAACTCGCCCACCGGTGCATCCGGCACGGTGACACCCGTCAGGTCGCGCTTGCTGGCCATCGTGACGCGGCGCTCGAGTTCGCGCACCGTGTCCAAGTAGTCCGACAGCGACCGCTGATCGCCAGGGCCCAAGTCCCGCTTTAGCGACTGCGTCCGTTCGCTGATCATGTCGAGGATGCTGCCGTTGTTACGCAGCAGTGCATTGCGTTCGGCAGCGGTGTCACCTTCACCCATCAGTTGGATGAACACCTTGCGCGGGTTGTATTCCATCGGCAGCGGACGGTTGGGTGCTGAATACGATGTGGTCACGGCATAAAAGCTGCCGTTGCCTGCCGCGATCTGCACGGTGGTCTCGGCGGCCAGTTCCAATGACGGCAACGTGGTCTGTTGGCCTATGCGCTGAGCAATGACCTGATCGAGCGTGGTGGCGAGACTGGCGCTCTTGGAGGAGGTGTCGGGCCTGACGCACGATAGCCACGTGGCGGGGTTGAGCGTGTGCACCGACCCCAAGGCAACAATGTTCTCAATGTTGTCAAAGGTAGTCAGATGGCGCTTGTAGGGCTCGAGCGGCGAGACGGTGGCGCCCAACTTGAAGTCTGTGCCGCTGCCAGTAGATGACCACACGTCGACTTCTTTGCCGTAGATCGTGTTGTTCATGATCGCGCCGTGCGGCAGATAGAAGAACCCGGCGCGCGTCTTGGGTGCAGCAGCAGTGGCAGCAAGGGCAGTGCCGGCCGGCACCATTGCATCAAGGAAGGGCAGACCAACTGCGACGCTGGTGCCCCGCAGGAAGGTGCGGCGTGACAGGAATTTCTTGGTTAAGAAGTGCGCCATGGATATGTCCTCAAGGAGTGCGGGCCACGGTCTGCCGTGGCGCTTCATGTGCTTCCGGGCCTTGGCGCCGGAACGCATCACTGTTGACGATGCCGTTGATCAGCACGCTGAAGCGATAGTTACTGCTGCTGGCGTCACGCACGATCTGCCTGACCAACGGCATGTCGGTATATTCAACCTCGCGGTTCAGCGCATACATCATCAGTCGCGTGGTCACCGTCGTGGGGAACTGATCGGGCGTGGCAGACAAATGCCGACGCAGCTCTACTGGGCCCTTGATGACCTTGCCACTGGTCAGGATGGTGCTCGAATCGATGGGTGCTTTGGCGGCCGCATCGACGTCGCGCCAGCGACCGGTGTTATCAAAGTTCTCGAGCGCAAGACCCGGCGGATCGATGACGCCGTGGCAGGCGTTGCAAGAGGGGCTTTTGCGATGCTGTTCCAGACGAGCACGCACGGTCGTATAGGCTGCACCGTCCTTGACGCCCAAGTCGGTGTTGACGTTGGGTGGTGGTGGCGCTGGCGGCGTGCCAATCAAATGACCCAACACCCAGGCGCCGCGCAGCACCGGTGAGGTGCGATCACCATAAGACGTGCGCAGCAACACTGCGCCCTTGCCCAGCAGGCCAAACCGGCGTTCGTCGCTCAACTGCACGCGACGGAACTGCGGTCCGCGCACATCGTTGATGCCGTACTGGCGAGCCAGTGACTCGTTGAGGAAGGTCCAGTTGGCGTTGATCAGGTCTGTGACGCTGCGGTCTTGCAATAGCACGCTGGATAGAAACAGTCGGATCTCTGTTTCGAAGTTGCTGCGCATCGCGGCGTTGAAGCTGGGGTCTGTGGGCTCGACCTTGTCGAGCTCATCCAGGTTGAGCCAGCCCAGCGCAAAGTTTTCGACCAGGGCGCGGGCCCGATCATCCTTGAGCATGCGCGTGACTTGCGCCTGCATGACTGCCGGCTGCGACAGCGTGTTGGCCGCAGCCAGATCCAGCAGTGTCTGGTCCGGGCCGGTGCTCCACAGGAAGAACGACAGGCGCGAGGCCAATTCCAAATTGGTGAGCAGGCGCGATTCGGTGGCTTGAGCTCCCGTCGGCAGCGCGCGATAGAGGAAGTCTGGGCTCGACAGCACTGCAGTGACTAACTCGGTAACGCCCGAGTCAAAACCGCCCGGATCTTGGCGGCCCAAGTCATAGAGCTTCATCAGCCGCTGTACATCGCTATCGCTGGCGGGCCTGCGATAGGCGCGGGTGGCCAAGGTGCGCGCGATGCGCTCAGCACAGGGGCGCTCGTCGGTGGCTTTGGTGGGCTTGCACACAAAGATGCGCGCTCGGCTGTCACTCTGCGATAGACCGTGTGGTGCGATGGGGCCTTCGACTTCCACGGCGGTCTGGATGATCGGTATGTCCGACACGCGACCCGGACCATAGCCGCCACCGATGCCGCCCACAAAGCCACCACCGACCGTGGCGTCGTTGCTCAGTGCACGTGAACGCTCAATATAGGTCATCACGACGTCATGGCGACCGGCAGACACCTGTGCACTGCTGGCAACCTTGGCCAGCAGTTCTTTACGGCCCGACGGTCCATCTCGGTCAGCAATGTCGAGCCAGGCTGCGCCGCCAATGTCTTTGCGCACCACCTCGACACCATCGATGAGGATGACCAGCGTGGCGGCTGTTTGAGCACCACGTGGATACAGGCCCATGTCGATGAAGTCTTCTTCAGGCACGTTGAAGTGGTACTCACCATCGGCCGGGAACACGAAGGAGAAGCGGATGCCGCCCCGCGGCATCACGCCGCGCGTGCCCAGCGGAAAAGCCGAGGCGCCCGCGGTGGTGGCGGGGATGGTGACCTTGGCCAGCTTGGCGACAGGCTCGCCCACAGCCAGCCTAGCTGCATGGCGCGCAGCAGTCAGGTATTGGTCCATGAACGAAGGCGACATGGTCAGCGCGCGGGCTATGTTGCTAAAGCCCTCGACTTCGACCTCTGTGGGCAGCGCCTGTTTGGCGTCGATATCCACGCCGATCAGATCGCGCACGGTAGCCACGAATTCGTTGCGGTTGAGGCGCTGTATGGGCACGTGGGTAACGTGCGACTGACCCACTGCGGCTTTATCGAGCGAACCTTCGAGGTAGCTCACCATCGCATCAACATCGCCTTGCGACGGTTGCTGCTCGCCTGCCGGAGGCATCAGACGCCCACGCAGCTTCTTGATGGCGTTTTCCCAGACTTCTGCCGAGGCCGCAGGTTTGGTCACGTCCAGCGTGTCCATCGCTACGCCACCTGCCCAATCGGTAGCGTTATGGCATTTGAGGCAGTAGCCCTCGGTCACCTTGCTGGCAGGTGCCGATTGTTGAGCCAATACAGGCGCAGACGCGAGCAGCAGGCAGGCTGCAGAAAGCCTGACTAAACCATGTCCCAGAATTGAATCACTGACGCCCATCTAACCCCCCCAACCACGACAGTCTTTGAACCCCGTCAAGGTACCCCAAGACGCGGTTTTGTGCAGTGCGGCTTGTACTTTGCGATTTCAACGTACCTGTGGCCGCTGGAGTCTTGTTCGACACCAGCGATCTGGCTGGCTTAGAGTGCCGTCACAATAACCGGGGGAACGCTGTGGCCGTTGACGCTGCGCTTGATCCACACGCGCCTGTCACCGGCGCGGTGAGCCTGATGCACACGCTGGCTGCGGCCGGCATCGAGGTGTGCTTTGCCAACCCCGGCACCTCGGAAATGCATTTTTTGTCGGCGCTGGGTGCCCTGCCGCAGATCCGGCCGGTGTTGGGCCTGTTTGAGGGCGGTGTGACGGGCATGGCCGATGGCTACGCGCGCGTCACTGGCAAGCCGGCGCTGACCTTGCTGCATCTGGGTACCGGCTTCGGTAACGGCATCGCCAACCTGCATAATGCGCGTCGCGCCCGCAGCCCCATCGTCAATGTGGTGGGCGACCATGCCACGTGGCACAAGCGCTGGGACAGTCCGCTTAAATCCGATGTCGAGGCCATCGCGCGACCGGTGTCCGATTGGCTGCGGATGGCCGCCAATGCCCAGACGCTGTCGGCCGATGGCGCAGCCGCGGTGGCAGCCGCCCGCGCGCGGCCCGGCCAAATCGCCACGCTGATCCTGCCGGCCGATTGCGCCTGGGGCACGACGGTGGGGTTCAGCCAACCCATACCAGTGCCTGCTGCCGCGCCGCCCGATCCACAAGTCATCGCCGAGGCGGTGCGCATCCTGCGCGCCCGCGGCTCTGCCGCTGCGCTGCTGGTGCGGGCTGCAGGCGGCGACCTGCGTGGTTTGCAGGCCCTGCGGCGCATCTGCGCGCATACCGGTGCGCGGCCACTGACCGACATGATGACCGCCAAGCTGTGGCGTGGGTCAGGTGTCTATCCGCTGACCCGCATCCCGTATCGCGCTGAGTTGGCAGTGCAGGTGCTGCAAGGTGTGTCTGATCTGCTGCTGGTGGCAGCGCCGCCGCCTGTGGCGCCGTTTGCTTATCCACACTTTCCCAGTTGGTTGGCGCCCGAGGGCGCCAAGCTCACCAGTCTGTGCCATGAGCAGCAGGACGAAGTGCAGGTGCTCGAAGCGCTAGCCGATGCGCTGCAGGCGCCGCAGGTCACTGCGCCGGTGCCGCTGCTGCCAAGACCAGATCTGCCGCGCGGCCTACTTACTGCATCGGCTATCGGTCGCTCATTGGCGCGGCACATGCCCGAAGGCGCGTTGTTGTCCGAGGAAGCCATCAGCAATGGGCCTGCGGTGTTGGCGGAGTTGGCCTGTGCTGCGCCGCATATTCACATGACCAACACCGGCGGTGCCTTGGGGCAGGGCATCCCACTGGCCACCGGCGCGGCAGTGGCAGCGCCCGATCGCAAAGTGGTCAACGTGCAAGCCGACGGCAGCGGCATGTTTACGCTGCAGGCGCTGTGGACGCAGGCGCGCGAGAGGCTTGATGTGGTCACGGTCATCCTTGCCAACCGGGCCTATGCAGTGCTGCGCGCCGAGGTGGAACGCGTCGGTGCTCAAGTCGATGAGTCGCTGGTCGCAGGACTGCTCGATATTGGCAATCCGGCCTTGGATTGGGTGGCATTAGCGCGCGGCATGGGCGTAGACGCAGTCAGTGTCGACAGCGCTGAGGCATTTGACGATGTGCTGGCCTTGGCCATGCAACGACGGGGTCCCTTCCTTATTGAGGCGGTAATGTCATGACGCAGACTACTAACACGCTGGATTGGACTGCCTATACCAAGTGGATAGTCGGGCTCGTCGTGCTGGGCATGATGCTCGATGGGCTTGATGCGCAATTGCTGGGTCTGGCCATACCCTCGTTGATCCGTGATTGGGGTGTGACGCGCGGCGATCTCACACCGGTCACTGCAGGCAGCTTGGTGGGTATGGCGCTGGGCGCTACGTTTGGCGGCTGGTTCGGTGATCGCGTGGGTCGACGCACGGGACTGATCTGCAGCCTTGCGTTGTTTGGACTGGCGACCGGTGTCGCATCACAGGTGCACGGACTGTTCTTGTTCGGTGTGCTGCGTGCATTTGCTGGAATGGGCTTGGGCGCAGCACTACCCAATGGCACTGCACTGATCGCCGAGTTCACGCCGCTGCGTCATCGCAGCATGGGCGCCTCCATTGCCATGCTCAGTCAGCCGGTGGGTTCGATGGTCGCCGGCGTCTTGGCAGCCGCAGTATTGGAATCTGCTGGTTGGCGGACGCTGTTCATCATTGGTGGTATTGCGCCGCTCGTCGTGGCTCTGCTGTATTGGCGCGCACTGCCCGAGTCGCCGAGTTATTTGGCAGGACGCGGCCAGGATTCAGTGAGCGCATCGCCGGGCTCGCTGCTGAAGGGAGATCTTCGCCGCGACACGCTGCTGATGTGGCTGGCCTGCTTCATGGCGCTGCTGGCGCTGTACACCATGCTCAGTTGGGGTCCGGCCATGTTGGCAGCTGCAGGCTATCCACTGGGCTTTGCTGGCAGTGTGGTGACATCGTTCAGCCTTGGCGGTATGGCTGGCAGCTTGGTCGTGGGCTTTTTGTGCCGCAAGGCTGGTTCGCGCACTGCACAAGCTGTGATCGCTGCCGTCGGCATCGCCGCGGCTGTGGTGTTGTGCCTGTTGTTTAGTCGCGGCCAACCAGCTCAAGGTGCGGTGCTGGCGCTGATGGCTGGCATTGGTTTTAGTGCCGCTGGCAGTCAGACCACGCTGTATGTGTTGTCGACCCACTTCTATCCCACATGGCTGCGCGCCACTGGCATTGGCGTGATGTTGGGAGTGGGGCGTCTGGGTGCAGTAGCCAGTTCATGGGCCGGCGCTGCAGCGCTTGATGTGGGCGGCCCAGTGGCGTTTTTTGTGTTGTTTGCGGTAGCTGTGGCGGTGGCCACATTGGCCTGCAGATTGGTCAGCAGGCCCGTAGTGGCCAGCCACGCGCAGTAAGCGGCCATTGGCAACAGCTGTTGATGCCACTATCGTGTCGGGGTTCGCCCGCCTTTCATGACCATGGGAAATTCAACGATGTATCAGCCCCGCTTCACACAGTTGCAGAAAGTCATCGAGTCCGAGATCGCCCGCGGGCTGTATCACGGCGCAGTTGTGAAGGTGGCGCAGGGTGGCAAGGTCGTTTTCGACACTGCAGTGGGTACGGCCGATGCCGACCGCAAGCTGCCGCTGGCCCACAACTCGGTGTTCAGTATTTTCTCGGTGACCAAGGCCTTCACCAACTTGCTGGTGATGCAGGCAATAGAGCAGGGTCGCTTCTTGCTCACCACGCCGATCAGCGATCTGATTCCCGAGTTCAAGGGCGAGGGCCGCGAAAAGGTGCGCATCTGGCACCTGTTGTCGCACCAAGCTGGCTTCCCGATTTTGTTCGAGGTCACTCCGGGCTGGTACATCGACAACTTCGCTGAAGTGTCAGCCGCGGTGATCGGGCATGTGACGCCTGAGTGCGGCCCTGGCGAGAAGGTGTCTTACTCGCCGCTGGTCAACCATGTGTTGATGGCCACTGCGCTGCTGCGCACGGATCCCAAGCAGCGTGGCTATCGGCAGATCGTGCAGGAAGACATCCTCGATCCGCTCAAGATGCACGACACTTCTGTGGGTCTGCGTGCCGACCTCAAGTCGCGCAAGGTCGTGCCGGATTTTCGCGGCAACTATCCCATCGGTCACAAGAGCCGCAATGTCGACGGCCCCAACGGTGCCTTCGAAGACGAAAAGGCCGAAATGCCTTGGGTCGGCATTGTTTCGACCGTGCCCGACATGTTCCGCTTTGCAGACATGTTCCGTCAGGGCGGCACGCTTGATGGTGCTCGCCTGTTGTCGCCGCTCATGGTCGAACTGGCGTCGCGCAACCATACCGGTGACAAGCGCAACGAGCTGTACTACCGCCGTGGTGCCGAAAAGGGTTTGGAAGAAGTGCCTGCCTACATCGGCTTGGGCTTCACCATCCGCGGCGAGCGTTTGATCCACCACATGTTCGGTTCTCTGGCCTCACCGCGCAGCTTTGGCAACTATGGCGCGGGTACCACGCTGTTCTGGGTTGATCCTCAGCGCGACATTACCTTCACTGCACTGACTGCTGGCGTGATGGAACACAACGCCAACTGCGATCGCTTCCAGCGCTGGAGCGATATGATCCTCTCCGCGGCCGACTGACCGCGGAGATTTATCACTGCAGCTCGATCAGAACTGCAGGTGGACCGGCAGCTTTGCCGGTCCATGACCGATGGTGGTCATCCAAGGCTCCACTGCACCGGCTGGCGTCACACGCGTGACATGACGCGTGAACGCACCCAGCAGCGCATCGGCTTCAAGCATCGCCAATGCTCGGCCCACGCAGGCGTGCACACCAAAGCCAAAGCCCAGATGACCGGTGTTGGGGCGGCGCACATCAAAGCGTTCAGGATCAGTCCACTTGCGTGGATCGCGGTTGGCGGCTGCAAACATCAAGCCGCAGCGCTCACCAGCAGGAATGACATAGCCGTCGATCTCAACATCGCGCATCGCGATGCGACCGGCCATGCGCGAGGGTGAATCCCAACGCAGGCTCTCTTCA
Source organism: Pseudomonadota bacterium (assembly GCA_947449495.1). GTDB lineage: Bacteria > Pseudomonadota > Gammaproteobacteria > Steroidobacterales > Steroidobacteraceae > ZC4RG30. Next base: position 13,713 of record CANFSB010000037.1, on the reverse strand, counting down.
AATGCAGCGCGCACCAGCTTGGGTTCGTTGCGCACCAGCTCCAGCTGATCGGGGAACTCGCTGAACGCGCGTACGGCATTGGCCAGCGTGATCACGGTGGTGTCTGCCGCAGCCGACAACAGAATGCCCACCAACAGATAGGCTTCATCGGTAGTGATCTCGCCGCGATCGGCGGCCTCATACATCGCCATGCCCAAACTGCCGGGTAATAAGTTGTCGCGCTTGCAGGCATCGGTGGCCCAGTCGATGACCGGTTGACCGGTGGCGGCCATGGTCTCGTGGAACAGTGTGTTCATCGGACCCATCGTGGCCCACACCATATTGCCGAAGGCCGACAGATGCTCCCGGCCGGCTTCTGGCAAGCCCAGTAAATCTGGCAGTACCTTGTAGACAAAGGCCTGACTGATGTCGGCTACGGCATCGACTTGCACGCCGTCACCTTGGGCCTTTAATCGACCGATCAAGGCATCGGCATCGGCGCGAAAGGCTTCGGCCATTTGCGACATCGCTTGCGGCGAGAGCGCATTGGCGACCACCGAGCGCACACCGGTGTGCTTGGGCGGATCGTCTGTCAGCAACAGTTCGGGCCGCACTGAGTTGGGGTCGTGCCAAGGGCGTGAGGTGGATGAGAAGGTCTTCCAGTCCCGCAGGCCGCTGGACACATGCTCAAAGCGCGCGATCATCGTGACGTTTTCACCGGGCAAGCGCACCACAGGCGAGAACTCGCGCAGGCGGTCGTCGACAGCGTTGGCGTTGCGCACTGACTCGTGGCTGAAGATATCGATATCAAACTCGGGTATGGGCTTGCTCATCTGTATCACCCTGCGGCAGAGATGCCGCCGTCTACGTTGAGGATCTCACCATTGATGAATGACGCTTCGGGGCTGAGCAAAAATGCACAGGCCTCAGCGTTGTCATCTTCATGTCCCAGTCGCCGCATCGGTATGGTGCGGCTGCGGCGCTCGTACTCGGCCGGGTCGTTGAGACCCAATGCACCGGGTGTGGGCACCGAACCGGGCGACAGTGCGTTTACACGGATGCCCTTGGGTCCCAACTCTGCAGCCAGCACCTTGGTGAAGGTAACGATGGCGCCTTTGACCAGGCTGTAGGCAGCGGTATTGGGAAAGCCGCGACCTGCTACCGGCGAGGCCATATTGATGAGCGTGGCGCCGCGCTTGGGGTCGTAGTGCGCCAGCAGCGCCTGTGCGCCCCACACACTGCCGTTGATGCCCACGCCGGTCATGCGGTCGAGCACCTCTTCGGTGATGGCTTCCAGCGGTTCATAGCGCAGCAGCATGGCGTTGTTGATCACTGCATCGATGCGGCCGCGCTGCGCAGCGAATTGCGCCGCAGCAGCCATCAGCGCCGCGCGGCTGCTGACATCGGCAGGCAGTGCAGTGGCCCGTCCGCCAGCAGCGCTGATTTCTGCGGCAACCGCAGCACAGGCTGCGGCATCAATATCCACCACGCCAATCGCTGCGCCGCAGCGTGCCAGCTTGAGGGCCATCGAGCGGCCTAAGCCGCGCCCAGCGCCGGTGATCAATATCGCGTGCTGCGACAGGTCTGGAGTCAATGCCATGGTGATCTCACTCGGTCTTGAGTTTCCAAGACGCACCATCGGTGACGATGTGTCCTGCAGTGGGGTCGGAGAAGTGGCTGCCGATCACCAGCGTTGAGGTGTCGGCAAAGCGATCGACAAACTCGACACGCGTTTGCGCACCGCGTGCCTGATCCATATCAAAGCGGCCATGGGTTGCCGGTATAGCCAGCTGGATGGGGTGATGCATCATGTCGCCGGTGATCACCGCTTCCTGACCGCCAGAGCGGATCAACACACTGACATGACCGGGTGTGTGGCCAGGCGTCGGGATCAGCGACACTTCATCGGTGAGCTGGAAGTCTGGATCGATGAAATCCACCAAACCTGCTTGCACGATTGGATCGATTGAATCGACCAGATGATCCACATGGTGGTAACCATCGGTCTCGCGCAGATGCTGCCAATGCGCATATTCCTCGCGGCCGAAGTAGTAGCGCGCCTGCGGGAAGGTGGGCACCCAGTGATCGCCTTCTTTGCGTGTGTTCCAACCCACATGGTCAAAGTGCAAGTGGGTGCACAGCACGCCGTCGATCTGCTCGGGCGGGAAGCCTGCGGTTCGCAGGTCCTGCAGGAAGCTGGTCTGCATGTTGGTGAACACGTCGAACTCGCGCTGCCGGTCATTGCCGATGCAGGTGTCGATCATGAAAGTCTTGCCGCGTGAGCGCAGCACAAAGGCTTGGAACGACAAGATCATCTTGCCGTCGGCAGTGGCAAAGTGCGGCTGAAGCCACTTGTACTGTTGCACGAAGGCCGGTGTGGCATCGGGCAACAACATGGTGATGTCGTCTTCCCATGCATTGACCTCAACGATGCGTGCGACCTCGACTTCGCCTATGCGCCAGTGCTTGATGTGTTCTGCAGCCATGTGTTGTCCCCCGATGTGCGAGCTGTCAAATAGGTGCGGGTGCCGGTGGCGCCAGTCCGCGCAGTAAGTCTGCGGCCTTCTCGGCCACCATCACCACTGGTGCGTTGGTGTTGCCGCCGATGATGCCCGGAAAAACCGACGCATCAATCACGCGCAGGCCTTCGATACCGTGCACACGCAGCTGTGCGTCGACCACCGAGTCGTCGCCCTGACCCATGCGGCAGGTGCTGGTGGGATGGTGCACGGTGCTGGCGCTGGCGCGGATGTAGGCCTCTAGTGACGCTTCGTCCTGCACTTGCGGTCCGGGCGCCACTTCGATGGCGCGACACTTGGCAAAAGCAGGATCCGCGAGCAGTTGACGCGCTAAGCGTATGCCCTTGAGCAGTGGCTGCAGGTCAGCAGGATCGGCCAACAGATTGGCTTGGATGCGCGGTGCTGCAGAAGGGTCTGCGCTGTGCAGACCGATATGGCCGCGACTACGCGGATATAAAGTCACGCTGTTGATGGCGTAGCCATGGCCCAGTGGCAACGGAAAGCTGTTGCGGTTGCGGCGCGCCGGCTGGAATACAATCTGCAAGTCGGGGCGATCTGCTGCTTCACTGCTGCGGATGAAGGCAGTGGACTCAAACAAATTGCTGGCCAGCGGCCCTTCGCGCCACAACAGGTACTGCGCCAGATTGCCGGCCGCGCGGTGCGCGGTGCGCCACGACAGGCCATAAGAGCGCGTGTCCTGCGATTCCATCAGTACCGGCACGGCAACGTGATCCTGATAGTGCGCGCCAACAGCCGGCAGGTGCTGCACGACATCCAGCCCATGCAGGCGCAGCTCGTCAGCGGGGCCGATACCCGAGAGCATCAGCAACTGCGGTGATTGGATGGCGCCTGCACACAGCAGCACTTCGCGACGTGCGAGCAGACGCGCGGCTCCACCCAGACTCACTGCGTCGACACCGATAGCACGCTTGCCGTCGAACACGATGCGCGTCACGGTGGTGCGCGTCAGCACCTGCAGATTGGGCCGCTGCAACGCAGGCTGCAAAAAGGCAGTGGCCGTCGAATCGCGCCGACCTTTACGGATGGTGCCTTGACGCAAACCATAGCCTTCTGGTTGCGGCCCGTTGAAATCGTCACAGGCCCGGTAACCACCCACTGCCGCAAACGCTGACAGAAAGGCGTGGTTGAGCGGATTGGGCTTGGCGATGTGCGCAACCTGAATCGGGCCGCCGCGCCCATGCCAAGTCGATGCAGGGTGATCGGCGTTGTCTTCGGAACGCGTGAAGTACGGCAACACGTCGCGCCAGCTCCAGCCGTCGTTGCCTGCCGCAGCCCAATCGTCGTAATCGCGCGGCTGACCGCGAAAGTAAGCCATGCCGTTGACCGCGCCAGTGCCACCCAAACCACGTCCGCGTGGCAGCGGGATACGCCTGTTGGCCAGTTGCGCTTGAGGCTCGGTGAACCAGCCCCAGTTCAGATCGCGCCGACCCAAAGCAGCGCCCACCAGTGCCGGCACATGGATGAAAGGATGGCTGCCGTCGCCGCCTGCTTCGATCAGCAGCACCTGCACGGCAGGGTCTTCGGTGAGGCGTGCAGCCAGCACACAGCCGGCCGTGCCCGCACCGATGATGATGTAGTCATAGTCGGGCGCGTAAGGTGAGGGAGGCAACATGCTGGGGCTGCGGACTTTCAACGTTTGAGCAGCCGCACCCGCCACACTTCGCCGCTGGAACCTTCGGTGACATAGAGCCAGTCATCGCGCAGCGCCAGGTTGGTGACGCGCGGACCTGCCGGCACGGGGATGGTCCCGAGCGAGCGACCAATGCTGTCAAAGGCCAGCACTTCACCGGCTTCGAAGTTGGCGGCCAGCAGCGTGCCGTCAGCCATCATCAGCATGCCATCAGGGCCCACGCCACCACTGGTGGTGGCCCATACATAGGTGGCATCAAAGTCGTTGGGGCTGTTAGGTATGGGCATCGACGTAATGCGCTTGAGTGCGTATTCACCGATCAGCAGGGTGTTGCCGTCGCGTGAGAGCACGACGCCATTGGGGAAGGCCAGATTGGCCGCAACGACCTGCAGTCGTGCAGTGGGACCTGGCGGCAGATAGAACAGCCGGCCATCGGGCTTGAGCGCGTTCGAACCATAGGGTTCGGTGAAGTACAGACCACCGGCTTTATCGAAGGCGATGTCGTTGAGGCCGCGCAGTTTCTCGGCGCGATAGGTGCTGGCCATGTTGGTGATGACGCCGGTCTTGGGATCCAGACGCAGCAGACCCAGCAGCTTGTCGGCTATCCACAGTTGGCCATCGGGGCCGAACTTGGCGCCATTGGGTTGGCCGCCGGTGTTGGCGCGGGTGGTGCAGCTGCCATCAGCATTGACTTGCATGACACGCCCCGAGAGCAGATCAACCACCCATAAAACATTGTCGCGATCGACCGTGGCGCCTTCGAGGAAGCCACCACAATGCGCGTACTTTTCCAGGCGGCATTCACCGCACAACTGCGTGGGCACCGCCGCCAACGCAGCGCCGGCATAGACCAATCCAGACGCCAACAGCGTCAGCAGTGACTTGTTCATTTGCGGCCTTTGCGAAACGGAAGCGTGATCAGAAACCAGATCAGATTTGGGGTGAGCAGCTTGAGCGCGTCGCGTGCGGCGTCTGCATCCAGACGTGCCACCAGCGGCATGGCACCAAACACCTTGCCTTTGATGACCAGCACATCTCCGTCACGCTGCAGCGAGGCCACGTTCATCAGCTCGCTGCCGTCGGCCCCGCGCAGTTTCACTTGATGCGACCCTGCTTCTCGAAGTCCAGGCCCAGTGCCTCGAACATCTTCATAGCCGTGGCGCGGCCTGCACCAAACACGCCGCCGCCCGGGTGCTGGAAGGGGCCCACGAGGTAGAAGCGATCGAGACCCGGCACGGTGTACTGACCCAGCTCGGGTGTGGGGCGATGCGCGCCAGTCTGATAGGTGGTGGTGGCGATGCCGTGCAGGTCGCCGCGACGGAAGCTGGGCGAGGTGCGCTCCATGTCGACTGGGCTGTCGATGTGGCGATCGATAACCACCTCGTCGACGTTGCTGACGAAGCGGCCCAAGTGCGCCAGCATGCGGTCTGCATAGTCGTTCTTGGCTTCGTCCCAGCTGCGGCCGTCAGGCCGCTCGTAGGGCGCGTAATCCCACATATGCAAAATGGCCTTGCCGGCCGGCACGCGCGAGGCATCGAACTGCGACAGGCAACCCAAGCCCAGCATGGGGTAGGGCATGAACTGGCCGTAGCGCAGTTCATCGAAGGCACGGCGCAGCGTTTCGTAATCGTTGGGCAGCATTTCGCACATCACGGCATCGATGACGTCGGGGCTGCGGAACTTGAGTGGGCCGTTGAGTGCGGCGTGCACCGTGATGCAGGCGGCCGGTGTGATGTGCGTGGCCTCGGCATCGTGGCGCACCTGCGGGTCCATGCCATCGATCATGCCGCCCAGCAGATGCGGATGGATGGCGCCGATGACCGCATCGCGCGCCGTGAACACACGACCGTCGACAGTCTCCACACCACTGGCGCGACCGTTGGAGACCTTGATGCGGGCGACATCGGCATTGGCGATGACTTCGCCACCGTGATCGCGGATGCAGGCGATGAGCGCATTGGTGAGCGCGCCGCTGCCGCCACGCGCCACGCCAAAGCCGTAGGCCTCTAGAAAGCCCAGAAATACATAGGAGCCGATAGCGGTGGCTTTCTCGTCGGGCGAGACCAGGTTTTCACCGGCCACGCGTGCAAAGTGCATGCGCACCTTTTCGTGTTCGAACAGGTCGCACAGATGATCGTGGCTGCTCATCTGCAGCACTCGCCAGAAGGCTCGGCCTTCGCGACTCTGGTCGAGCATGGCATTGCCTGCGCCCACCGGGGCTGGCGGCGCATACAGCGTGGAGGCCACCATGGGCAGCCACTGCGCGGCCTGCTGCGACAGCTTGCGAAATGCATCGGCATCTTTGCGCGAGTACTTGGCGATATCGGCCGCAGAGCGCTCGCTGTCGCGATACAGCTTGAGGGTGCTGCCGTCTTCGAACACCGACATCATCGGTGTGTCGGGGAAGATGTATTGCAGTCCATAGCGCGACTTCAGACCCAGCTCATCTTCCTTCAGCAGCGGGTTGCCCTGAATGAAGATGTGCGACATGGAATGCTGGTCGTGCAAAAAGCCCGGTTGGGTCAGTTCGCGTGTGACCACGCCGCCACCGAACCACGGATTGCGCTCCAGGACGATGACTTTCTTGCCGGCTGCTGCCAGATAGGCGGCGGCAACCAGGCCGTTATGACCGGACCCGACGGCGACGATGTCTGCTGTGGTCATCTTGGTTTGTTCGTGTGGTTGGTGTTGAATGCGAGTGTGTACGAGATCCACGCGATCCGCTACGGCCACCTGGACCGTACGGCAACCCACAATTTCATCGGCGGTGATGCGCACGATGGGCCCATGCCGCTCGACTATTACGTGTGGGCGATCGTTGGCGGTGGGCGTGTGTTTGTGCTCGACACCGGCTATGACGGCCCGACCGGACAGGCGCGCGGCAGAGAGCTGCTGCGACCGGTAGGTGAGGGCCTTGCGCTGGTGGGTATCGATGCCGCCACAGTGCGCGACGTCATCATCAGCCACATGCACTACGACCACTGCGGCAACGCCGGCCTGTTCCCGCAGGCGCGCTATCACCTGCAAGATGACGAGATGGCGTTTTGCACCGGCCGATCCATGTGCCACAGCCTGATGCGCGCGCCCTTCGAGGGGCAGGACGTGCAGGCGATGGTGGGTCGCTTGTTTGAAGGCCGCGTGGTGTTCCACAACGGCACCAGCGAGCTGGCGCCGGGCATCACACTGCACAAGGTCGGCGGTCATACGCGCGGACTGCAGGTGGTGCAGGTACAGACCGCCCGCGGTGCGGTGGTGCTGGCCTCCGATGCCGCGCATTTTTATGCCAATTGGCAGCAGCGCCGGCCGTTTCCCATCGTCGATAGCGTCTCGGCTTATCTTGATGCCTACGACACCATCGAGCGCCTGGCAACGTCACCCGAACACATCATTCCCGGGCACGATCCGCTGGTGTGGCAGCGCTATCCGGCCTCGCTGCCGGGGATTGCCGACATCGTGCGGGTGGATCTGCCGCCGGTTCGCTGAGTCACGCGTTACCCTGTGGGACGCATTTATTAAGAGGGTGGTGCCAGGTGTCGCAACGGATTGGTTTCATCGGCGTCGGCCGTATGGGTTCGGGCATGGCTTCGCGGTTGCTGGCCGCAGGTCACACTGTCACGGTGTACGACCCGGATCCGGCTGCCGTCGCAGCGCTGGTGGCTCGCGGCGCTACCGCAGCCGCCACCCCTTTAGCTGTTGCCCAAGCTGCGCCGGTTGTGATGGCCAGCCTGCCTGGCCCGGCAGTGGCCAAGGCCACCGCGCAGGCCATTGCCGCAGCGCACGGTTTGCAGGTCTTTATCGACCTGTCCACCTCTGGCACTGCCGCCGCACAAACCATTGCCGCCATCCTCGCGCCGTATGGCGTGGCGTCGATTGATGCGCCGGTTTCAGGCGGCATCACCGGTGCCGCTAACGGCAAGCTGGCGCTGATGGTGTCGGGTCCGCTCGCGGCCATCGAGCAGGTCAAACCGTTGCTGGCCGAGTTCGGCAAGGTGTTCGTGGTGGGCGCCCAGCCCGGGCTGGGTCAGACGGTCAAGCTGGCCAACAACATGCTGGCTGCCGTGGCGATGGCTGCCACCAGTGAAGCGATGGCGATGGGCGCCAAGGCCGGTGTGGATCCGGCCGTGATGCTCGAGATCCTCAACGCCTCTTCTGGTCGCAACAGCGCTACTCAAGACAAGTTTCCGCGGTGCGTGATTAACCGCCGCTTTGATTTTGGTTTTGCCAACGCGCTGTCGTTCAAAGATGTGCGGCTGTGCGTGGATGAAGCCGAGGCACTGGGTGTGCCGATGGTCATGGGCGCCGCGGTGCGCCAGATGCTGTCGATCACGCAGAATCTGTACGGGCCCGATGCCGATGTCACCGACATGGCCCGCGTTGTTGAAAACTGGGCGGGCTGCCAAATCGGCAGCAGCGAGGAGAAATAAAGATGGGACAGGATCGTTTCGATAAGGGTCTGGCGCTGCGCAAGCAGGTTCTGGGTGCTGACTACGTAGAGAAGTCGATGGCCAACGCCGACGACTTCAGCCGCCCGATGCAAGAACTCTCGACCGAGTACTGCTGGGGCTATGTATGGACCCGCCCGGGCTTGCAGCTGCGCGAGCGCAGCCTGATCAACCTGTCGATGATCAGCGCCTTGAACCGTCCACATGAGCTCAAGCTGCACGTTAAAGCAGCACTCAATAACGGCCTGACGCGCGAAGAGATCCGCGAAGTGCTGTTGCAGGTGGCGGTGTATTGCGGTGTGCCGGCCGGCATCGACAGCACGCGCATTGCGCGCGAAGCCTTTGCCGAAATCGACGCTGCCGCTGCTGCCGGAGCCAAGTAATGGCCGTCACCGCGCGCACGCCGCAGGAACAGACGGTCATCGACTTCTTCGCCATTCTCAGCACGGGCGAGCTCGAGGCCATCCGCAAGACGCTGCATGCCGAGGCCAGCTGGCAGCCGATGGTTGAAGGCGTGCCCGGTGCCGGTGTGCACGGGCCGCGCGACGTCATCGTCGATCAGTTCCTGGCACCGGTGCGCGGTCTGTTCAAGGCCGGCGACCCCAAGACCACGCTGCGCAGCATCGTCTCGCACGGTGATTTTGTGATGTGCGAGAGCGTGGGGCAGGGTCTGCTATCTGACGGTCGCACCTACAGCAACCGCTACGCCTGGGCCATCGAACTGCGTGATGGGCTGGTGTATGCGATCCGCGAATACATGGACAGTCATTACGTCGCTACGTTGTTTGCACCGGCCTGACGCGCGCACTGCCTGCCGCCATGGATTGCACTTTTGATTATGTGATCGTCGGCGGTGGCACGGCCGGTTGCGTGCTGGCCAATCGGCTCTCGGCCGATCCTGCCGTGACGGTTGCGCTGCTGGAGGCCGGACCACCCGACAGTGATCCGGCTATCCGCATTCCGGCGATGGTGGCCAAGGCCATTGGCAATCCGCGCAATGGCTGGGGCTACAAGTCCGCGCCGCAAGCCCATGCCGACGGTCGTGTGTTGCCCGTGCCGCGTGGCCGCGTGCTCGGTGGCTGCTCATCGATCAACGGCATGGTCTATTTTCGCGGCCATCCGCGTGAATACGACGAGTGGGGCGTACCGGGCTGGCGTTATGCCGACCTGCTGCCGTACTTTCGTAAGCTCGAGCATTACGCCGCCGGTACCGGTGCGCATCGCAATCAGGGCGGACCGGTCAGTGTCATCGACATCCCCAAGCCCAATCCGCTGATCAAGCGCTTTGTTGATGCTGCAGCGTCGCTGGGCTTTGCGCGCTGCAATGATTTCGCCGCTCCCGATCCCGAGGGCTTTGGGCCGCGGCAGGGTTCGATCCGCGACGGTCTGCGTGAATCGGGCGTGACGGCGTATCTGAATCCGGTGCGCCATCGGCCCAACTTGCACATCCTCACCGACCATCCGGTCAACAAGGTGTTGTTCGAGGGTAAGCGGGCGATCGGTGTTGAGGCGGCGCCGGGTGGTCAAGTGCAGCGCGTGATGGCGCAGCGCGAGGTCATCTTGTGCGGCGGTGCCTATGGGTCGCCGCAGCTGTTGTTGTTATCGGGTGTGGGTGATGCGGCGCAGTTGGCGCAACACGGCATCCCGTTGGTGCATGAACTGCCGGCGGTGGGCCGCAATCTGCAAGATCACCCGGCCGCATCGATAGCGATGCGTACCACTAATACCGAGTCGTATGGACTGTCGTGGCGCACGGTGCCGCGGGCTGTGGGCATTGCGCTGCGCTATCTCATCAACCGGTCAGGCCCTTTGGCCAGCAACGTCTTCGAGGCCAATGGCTTTGTGCGTTCGCAGCCTGGTCTGGATCGGCCCGATCTGCAGATCATCTTCATGCCGGCACATCGCAACGCCAACGGTCACTGGCTGCCCATCGGGCATGGCTACGGGATCATCTTTGTGGCGCTGCGGCCGTTCAGTCGCGGCAGCGTGACACTGGCTAGTGCCGATCCGCGTCAGGCACCGGTTATCGACTTTGGTTTTTTGTCGGACCCGCGTGACATGGATGTGCTGGTGCAGGGCTTTGAGCTGGCGCGGCGCATTCTGGCTGCCTCGCCTTTTGCGCAACTGGAGAGCAACGAAGTCTCGCCGGGGCCAGCAGTGCAATCGCGTGCCGACATCGAGGCCCACATCCGTCGCGTGCTGGTCACCGTGCATCATCCCAGCGCCACCTGCCGCATCGGTGATGTGGTGGATGCGCAGTTGCGTGTGCTGGGCCTGCAAGGCCTGCGCGTGGTTGATGCCTCTGTCATCCCCACTGTAATTGCAGGCAACAGCAACATTCCGGTCACTGCCATTGCCGAACGCGCGGCCGATCTCATCACAGGAGCACTGCATGACTGACCTTACCGGCAAATCGATCATTGTCACCGGTGCTGCCGGTGCCATCGGCCATGCCACGGCCTGCGTATTGGCTGCGCAGGGTGCCAATCTGTTGTTGGTCGATATAGAAGGCGAGCGCCTGGTTGAGAAGCGCGCTGCAGTGGCAGCGCTGGGTACGCAAGTGGAGATGTGCCGTGCCGACTGCAGCCGCAGCGAGGATGTGCAGGCTTATGTGCGTCAGGCACAGCAGGCCTTTGGTCGCATCGACGGCTTGTTTAACAACGCCGGTAGCGAAGGGCGTATCAGTCCCATCGAGCAGTACGACGAATTGGAGTTTGATCGCATCATCGCCAACAATCTGCGCAGTATTTTTCTGGGCCTGCGCCATGTGGTGCCGGTGATGCTCGCGCAGGGCAGTGGCGCCATCGTCAACACAGGCTCTATTGCCAGTGAGCGTGGTTTAGCTGGAGCCTGCGCTTATAACGCCAGCAAGCACGGCATCATCGGCCTGACGCGCACCGCGGCCGCCGAATTGGCTGGACGTGGCTTGCGCGTGAACGCCGTGTTGCCCGGTGTCATTGAAACGCCGCTACTCGAAGGGATGTTGCACACCCTGTTCAATGGGGATGTTGAGCTGGGCAAAAAGACTTTGGGCAAGATTGCGCCGATGGAGCGCATCGGCAAGCCGGCAGAGGTCGGCGAAGCGGTGGCTTTCCTGCTCTCTGCGCGCGCATCCTTTGTGAACGGTGCATGCTGGAGCATCGACGGCGGAGCGCTCTGCACTATTCGCCACTGATGGCTGACCGATAAGAATAAAAGACAGGGGGACTGACCATGGCTGCCAATCCGCGCTATCAGTGGACGCTTGTGCTGCTGTTGAGCTTCAATTTCGGCGTTGTTTTCTTTGATCGCAATGCGTTCAACTTCCTGGTGTCGTTCATCGCCCCTGATCTGGGCTTGAGCAACACACAGGTCGGCTTGATCGCTGCCGCACTGTCGTTCAGTTGGGCATTGGCAGGTCTGTTTGTGGGTCGATTGTCCGATGCCATCGGTCATCGCAAGGCCATTCTGGTCATCACTACGGTGGCCTTCTCGGCCGCTTCGGTGCTGTCGGGTTGGGCCACCGGCTTCATCACGCTGTTGGCAGCGCGTTTGCTGATGGGTGTGGCCGAGGGCGGCATCATGCCGATCAGCCAGACGCTGATTGCGGCCGAGGTGGCGCCCGAGCGGCGCGGTCTGGCGCAGGGTCTGGCACAGAACTTCGGTGCCAATATCATCGCCAACTCTTTGGGCCCCATTGTCATCGTTGCTATCGCTGCTGCCAGCGGTTGGCGCAATGCGTTTTTCCTATCGGCGTTGCCGGGCTTTTTGATGGCACTGCTGATTGCGCTGCTGGTGCGTGAGCCTGCGCCGGTAGATAGGACGGCCGCCAAACAAGCTGCGGCCATCGAAGGCGGTGCGTTGGCGCTGCTGCGCAATCCGCGCATTCTGCTGTGCGTGGTGCAGTCGGTGCTGCTAGTGGCCTTTTTGGTGGTCTTTAGCGTGTTCACACCCAATTACCTGGTGCAGGTGCGTGGCATCGATCCGCAGGGCATGAGCCTGATCATGTCCACCTTCGGCTTTGCTTCCATTGCCATCGCCTTTCTGGTGCCCGGGTCGTCTGATCGCTTTGGGCGTCGTCCGGTGTGCATCATCGCTGCGGCTCTGGGTCTGATCCTGCCGTTGGGCATCCTGGCCAGCAGTGGCACTGCTGGCTTGCCGCTGGTGCTGAGCATCGCCCTGGGCGCGGCGATGAGCGGCCTGTTCCCGCTGTGCATGGCCACCATTCCCTCAGAACTGGTGGGCCCGGGCCGTCAGGCCACTGTCATGAGCCTGACCATGGGCATCAGCGAGATCATCGGTGGTGTGTTCGGCCCGGCCGCCGCCGGTGGTTTGGCCGACCGCTACGGCGGTTCGGCCCCCATCTGGATGCTGGCGGTGCTGGCGGTGCTCATTTTCGTGCTGGCGCTGCGCCTGCCCGAGACTGCCCCGGTGGTACTGGCTCGCCGGGCTGCGGCCGCGGGCTAAGCGGGCCTGCCGGGTCTGCGCTGGGGTCGGTCTGACCGCCCCGGTACCGGCCCGGTTTTTGCATTTCGCTCCGATACGTTCCGTGTCGTTGCAGCACACCTTGTCTTGATCCGGCAACAGGATTCGCCAGCGGAATGTCGACGCTTTTGGGGTTAATGCGTATCCAGTACAACAGCACTGAATCGCAGCGTCGCCGGCGCCGCGCCAGATGCCGTACGCAGTTAGAAGGGAAGCCTTTTGCAGGCCTTACTCCAAGCCCTACAGGAAAGCGATTTTGCCGCCTGGATGCTTCAGTCCAGCTACGGCTATCCCGTCGTTTTGACTCTGCATACCACGGGCCTTGCGGTCGTGGTTGGGGTGCTGGTGGTGGTGGATCTGCGCGTTCTGGGTAACGTCACCCAGTTGTCCCTGACGGCCATGAGGCCGCTGATGAAATTGGTGTGGTGGGCCTTCCTGCTCAACCTCGTCACCGGCTTGCTCATTTTCGCGTCTGATGCCGAGCGCTACTACGGCAGCACCAACTTCCGCATCAAGATTGCCTCGGTGTTGTTGGCGATCGGCTTGGCTGTGCCTGTGCATCGTTATCTGCGCGATGCCGGGCCCTCGACTGCGGGCGCACCGTCGGGCGTCAGGCTTGCTGCCGGGTCTTCCATCGGTCTGTGGGCGGCGGCCATCG
>CANFSB010000036.1 GCA_947449495.1 Pseudomonadota bacterium | reverse complement strand
TCCCAGGTCTTGCACAGCCAGCCCTTGCGCGAGAGCTTCTGCACATAGCCTGCGCGCTCGCCATCGGAGTAGGTGTAAGTCAGCGTGAAGGCAATGAAAGCTCCGCCACCGACCATGACCAACACCAACAGATACAGCATGAACTTGCGCATGAAACCGCCTCTAAGAAAAAGCTTGATTGGGTGAGTCAGACCGACAACTGCAGTGGCACACCACAACCGCCCAAACCACAGTAACCGTCCGGATTCTTGTACAGGTACTGTTGGTGATAGTCCTCTGCCAAATGAAACACCGGCGCATCGACGATCTCTGTGGTGATGCGGCGGCGACCGGCAGCAGTTAGCGCGGCCTGATAGGCATCGCGCGTGGCCTCTGCTGCTGCGCGCTGCGACTCATCCTGCAGATGGATAACAGAACGATATTGCGTGCCGATGTCATTGCCCTGACGCATGCCCTGAGTCGGATCATGATGCGTCCAGAACAGCTGCAGCAATTGCGTGTAACTGATGAGCTGCGGATCAAACACCACACGCAGTACTTCGGCATGGCCGGTCGTGCCAGAACACACGTCCCGGTAGGTCGGTGCTGCCGTACTGCCGCCGGCATAACCGACGGCGGTGCTGTACACGCCGGGCTGGCGCCAGAACAAGCGTTCCGCACCCCAGAAGCAGCCCATGCCAAACACGGCCTGCTGCAAACCTACGGGAAACGGGGCAACGATGGGGTGGCCGTTGACGGCATGGGGTGCGATGAGTGTCATAGAGCCACCATGCCGCGCCGCAGACGGCAATTCAAGACAGTTGTCGGTATCATTGCGCCATGGCCATTCAATCCGTACACAACCTGCGTCAGCCGCAGGGCACAGAGTCCGCTGGCTATGGCATTCGTGTCAGCCTGCGCAGCAACGACCCCTTCCGCCGCCTGCTAGGCCCGGACTGGCACCGCGATCACTGGTTCAGCACGCTGGACGAGCGTGAAGCAGCGCTGACAGATATGAGCCGCAAGCACGAATACTCGCGTGCCACCGACAGCCCGGCGCTGGAATTTACCCGCGTACAGAATCTGGCCGCCAGTCACCCCTGACGGCTCGCAGCCTTAGAAGGCGCGACCCAGAAACAGATAAAACGCGCTGCGGCCGCGATCGTCGTAGCCGGCAGCAACATAGGCAGGCCCCAGGAACGTATCCAGGCCAAAGAACACGCTGCCATCCTTGCGCGCGCCACCCAAGCTGATATCGCTGCGGTCCTGCCAGGCATTGCCCATCTCTGCAGACACGCCCAGATACAGCGGCACGTTTAAGAAGCCCTCGCCGCCATAACCCACCTTGCGGTAGTAGATAAGCCGCGAGATCGCGTAGTGCGGCGCACTGATCGCATCCGGTGTGAGGCCAGATAAATTTAAAAATCCGCCCAACGGATACCATGTGCGCGGTGAGGATTGCTGTGGCTGCAGCTGACTGCCTGCCGAGGCCCACACCACGGCCGTGTTGCGTCCCCAGCTGCGCGCCATGCGCCAATCTACGCGCAGTGAATCCGATGCTGCACCAGGGCCGGTGTCTTGGATCTCACCGCGCCACTCCAGTGTCAGCTGATCACCGCGGCCGGGAAAAGCCGCGCGATCCAGCGTGTCGTAAGTAAAGCGGCCGAAGTATTGGCGGCTGCTGAAATCCTCGCGCGGTTGTGCGCCGGTGCCCAGCCGCAAGCGTGTGCTGCCACGTTCACGCTCCACACCCACGCGCAGCTCTGCCGTATTGCCAAACTCCCGGCCGGCATCAAGTCCATATCCCAATCGGTGCACGCGTAGCGCACCCACCTGCTCCTCGTCGACTATCTGCGGCAGGTTGCTGACGGCAAACTGTGCCCGCGGCGCAATGAACCAGCGTTCACGCTGCGAGAGTGGCAGATACAGGCTGGTGCCCAGCTTGGGGCTGCTGCCCACCTGCAGATCGGTGAGCCATTCAGCACCTAAGTTGCCGATGCCGGTCATTGCCAAGCGCATCGCGCCGTCAAAGCTGGAATTGCCTGCAAAGTCGTCCTGCAGACGCAGGCCAAAGCGCACATAGGTATCGCCCCAGGCATTGGGTCTGGCACTGAACTGCAAACCGCGAGGCCCCTGCGGTGTGTCCTGCACCAAGCGATAATCGAGCAACTCCAGAGTGCCGCGGCCGTAGTACTGACTCATGCGCCGTGACAACAACGGGCCATTGAGTGGTTGCCCGGCCAGATCACCAAACTGTCCCTCAATGGTCTGTGCATAGGCCAGCGATGCCGCATCGGCACGCACGAAATCGATCTGCGGCGGCGTTGCAGCGCCAGCACCGGCTCGGCGCGCCTGATACTGCTCGAAAGCCGCGCCCTGCAGCGACAGAGCCGACAGACGTTGCAGCTGCGCACGGGCCGCCACCTCGCCTTGCGTCACCAGCGCGTCAAGGCGTGTGAAGTCATAGGCCGACTGCGAGCCCAACTGCGGCTTCAAGGCGATGTCGATATCGGTCAAGGTGGCCAGCTGCTGCTCGGTGTCTTTGCGAATCAGGATGGCCAGCATCTGGTTGGAGATGCGCGTCACCGACTCCAGATCACTGCGCGTCGAGAGCGGCGAACTGACATCCACCACGATCAGCACATCGACGCCCATCGCGCGTGCCACATCGACCGGCAGATTGCGGGTGATACCCCCATCGGCCAACAGCCGGCCTTCATGCTCCACCGGTGCAAACAGGCCCGGCGCCGACAAGCTGGCACGGATCGCCGTGGCCAGATCACCCTTGTCCAGCACCACAGGCTGACCGGTTTCAAGATCGGTGGCCACAGCACGAAAGCGCGTGGGCAGGTGGTCAAAGTCGGGCGCCGCTGCCACAGGCAATGTCAGCTCACGCAGCAGCCGCGCCAACTTCTGGCCTTGCAGCAGACCTCGCGGCAGCATGAACATGCCATTGCGCAGACCCAGCGGCAGCTGCACCAGATACTGCTGCTCTTCGACCTTGCGGCGCAGGCTCAGGTCGCGGCGTAGCGGACGATCACGAAAGGCCTCCTGCCAGTCCAGACCAGCGATAACAGACTCGATCTGCGTCGCGCTCATGCCGCTGGCATACAGACCACCGACCACTGCGCCCATGCTGGTGCCGGCGATGGCATCTACCGGCACGTGCAATTGCTCGAGCACTTTGAGCACGCCGACATGGGCGGCACCACGCGCGCCACCCCCCGACAGCACCAAGCCCACGCGGGGGCGTGCCGGCTGTTGCCCTGCCATCGGACCCGCAGGCGCAGAGTCTGCGGTTTGGGCTTGCGCCTGTCCGACCGCCAACAGGAGCAGCAGCGGCAGGACTCGAGACAAAAGTGGTAGGCAGGACATGCCCCAAGGATAAACGCCCTGCCACCTGTCCCGCACAACCGCGTATGGCTGGTAAGCTACGTTCATGCCATTGCCTTATCTGTTGCTTTCTCTGGCCCTGCAGGCCGTCCTCATCATTCATTGCATCAAAACCGGTCGCAATCAGATCTGGATCTGGGTGCTACTGATGTTGTCGATGGTCGGTGTGGTGGCCTACGTGGCCGCAGAGCTTATCCCCGAGTTGGTGCGCAGTCGTACCACCCAGCGCACCGTGCGCGGCGTCAAAAAGGCTCTGGACCCGGAAGCTAACCTGCGCCGCTACGAGCAACTCTCACGCGGCAGCGACAACGTCGACAGCCGTCAGCGCCATGCCGAAGAACTGCTGCGGTTGCAGCGACCGGCCGAGGCCATCAGCCTTTGCGCAGAGGGGCTCAAGGGCCTGTACGAACACGATCCGAGCCTGCTGCTGACCTTGGCGCGCGCGCAGTATGAAAGCGGTGCGGCGGCCGCTGCGCGCGTCACGCTGGAACGGCTGATCGAACACAATCCCAACTTCAATTCGCCTGATGGTCACCTGCTGTTTGCCCGCGCCTTAGAGGCCGAAGGCAACGCAGAGCGGGCCCTGGAAGAGTATCGCGTGCTGGCGGGCTATTACCCAGGCGCCGAGGCCACCGTGCGTTGGGCGCAGTTGTTGGTCACGCAGTCACAAGCCGAAGCGGCGCGCACTGCGTTGCAGGAACTGCTGCAACGCGCGGAGGCTGCCCCGCAGCACTATCGGCGCACTCAAGAGGCCTGGCTCACACAAGCCAAGCAGATGCTGGCCTGACTATCGGCGGCGACGGCGCAGCGGCGACGCACGCCGCAGCGACGCGGGCACCTGCTGCGTGATGCAGTGAATGTTGCCGCCACCGAGCAGTATCTCGCGCGCGGGCACACCGACTACTTGCCTATCGGGGAACACCCGCTGCAACACTGCCATCGCTGCCGCATCGCGACGCGCATCCAGCAGTGGCATGACCACGCCACCATTGGCCAGATAAAAATTGACGTAGGAGCCGGCCAGACGATGGCCTGCCGGACGCGCCTGACTGCCATGGGCCTGCAATACACCGGCTGCTTCGGCAACCGTACTGCGCAGCGGGCCTGGCTGCACGAGCTTGTGCACGGTCAATCGACGACCCTGTGCATCACGCGCCGACTGCAGACGCTGCAAAGCATCAGCAGACACCGCGTATTGCGGATCACGCCGGTTGTCAGTCCACGTCAGGCACACATGACCGGGCCGGGCAAAGCAGGCCAGATTGTCGACGTGGCCGTCGGTTTCATCGTTGATGACGCCCTGCCCCAACCACACCACCGTACGCGCGCCCAGCCACTCACATAGCAGCTGCTCCAGTTGCTGGCGATCGAGCCCCGGGTTGCGGTTGGAATTGAGCAAGCATTGCTCGGTGACTAGCACAGTGCCCTCACCATCACTGTGGATGGCGCCGCCCTCCAGCACGAAGGGCGCACGGTAACGATCGCAGGACTCGATTTCGAGAACCTTGCGCGCCACCAGGTCATCTTGGTCCCAGGGGAAATACAGGCCGCCTTCAAAGCCGCCCCAAGCATTGAACTGCCAATCTGCGCCGCGCACTTCGCCGCGTGCATTGACCAGGCAGGTGGGTCCCACGTCGCGCATCCACGCATCGTTGCTGGACAGCTCTACCAGGCGGATGGCTTCGGGCAATGCGGCACGCGCATAGCCAAATTGCGCGGCGCTTACACCGACCGTGACCGGTTCGAAGCTGGCAATGGCTGTGGCGACCGCCGCAAACGCGCGCTGCGCAGGCTGCGCACCGGCGCGCCAGTTGTCCAAGCGTTCAGGCCACAGCATCCAGGTGCCGGCATGGGGCTCAAACTCCCCGGGCATCCAGAAGCCGTCGATCGCAGGCGTTGTGTTCAGAGTGCGGGACATACCCGCATATTAGCAGCGCAAATCAGCCGATATGCGACAGCAGGGCTCGAACGTCGCCAGTTACACCCCGGGCAGTCATCAGCACCTCGGCCTCCAAGCCCAGCTCCTGCGCCGCCGCATCAACCAGACCGGGTGTGCAATACCCGTCATAGAGCTGTTCAGAGGCCAACAGGCTACCGATATGAATCAGTCGTGAAGGCAGGGTCGGCGGTAAACCGCCACGTGACGGTTCGCCACAGTCACGCCAGCCCAGCAGCGGCTGAGAAACCGCTGGCGTTAGCGCCCAAGCGCGCACAATACGTGGCGCCAACTGGCGTGAACGGGCAGCCAGGATGTCGCGCAGCGATGCACTGCGCAGTCTTTCACCGGTCAACGATTCGGCATCCGCCAGTGCTGTCAGCAACCAAACGTCTGCGACGCGATACAACAGCGCAGCGGCTCCAACACAAGGTTCGTCTAAACCCAACACGCGCGCCATGGCCACGCTGTTGCAGGCGGTGGCAAGCGACTCGCGCCACAAACGACGCATCTCCGACTGACGTGCAGGCGCAACGAAAAACGCATCGCGCAGCGCCAGCAAACGCCGCTGCCCGAATGGCAGATCCAGCAATTGCCGTGGACCACCGACTAGATGTGCAACAGAGGCCTCGAAGGCTGTCGGCCGCAAGGGCGGCAACTGCTCCAAACGCACTGCCAGTGCCTGATGCACTCGCTGAATCGCTGCATCGTTGTCGCGCTGAGGCATGACAAACGGAAGGACATTGGATTTAGCCATGCGTGCATTGTGGTCGCGACGCCTCGGCCGCTCTGTGACGCAGGTCACAGGCAGCGGCAAAACTTAGCCGTGCGCTGCAGTCAACGCTTGCATCACATCATCGATCAGATCCGCTGGATCATCCAAGCCCACCGACAAGCGCACAGTGCCTGCACCGATGCCACAGCCGGCACGCAACGCCGGCGGCACTTGGTCCAACCCCAACATAGACGGTGGCAATGCCAGCGATTCGGGTGAGCCCATGCTCGCGGCAATACGAAACAACTGCAGAGCATTCACAAAGGCATTGGCTCCCGCGGTTCCACCGGCGATATCGACACTGACCACACCACCGAAGTGCTGCATCTGCTCCCGCGCTAGCGCGTGCCGCGGATGCGTTGCCAAGCCCGGGTAATGCACACAATCCACGCCAGGCTGCGCAGCCAATGCCTGCGCCAACTGCTGCGCCGACTCGGATTGCGCCTGATAGCGAAGGTGATAAGTGCGCAAACCACGCTGCAATAGGAAAGCCGCATGCGCATCGAGCGTACCGCCGAACAGAATGAAACTGCGGCGCAGCGAGTCGATCAACTCTTTGCGGCCGATCACCGCCCCACCCAGCACATCACCATGACCGCCAACATATTTGGTGAGGCTGTGCAGATACAGATCGACATCGTACTGGCCGTGCTGATGCGGCCCTGCGAAGGTGTTATCCAGCAGTGTCAACGCACCGGCACGCCGCGCTGCAGCGCAAAGCCTGGCAATGTCGGCGATACGATTGACCGGATTGGTGGGGCTCTCGAAGATCACCAACCGGGTGGGCGTGGCTGCCAACACCGCTTCAATTCCAGCGTCGTCGTCGATAGACAGCATGGTATGCGTAACGCCAAAGCCCGCCAGCGTATGCCGCAGCAGACTGCGTGTCGGGCCATAGCTTTCGGCAAAGCACAGCACATGATCGCCCTGCCGCAGTAGCGCCAGCAGCGTCTGCGCAATGGCGCCCACACCCGATGCACACACCAGCGCGTCGTCACGACCTTGCATCTGCGCCAGCGTCAGCTCCAACTGACGCGTGGTGGGATTGGAAACACGTGAATAAAAATAGCCGCCGGCATCAAGGCCCGCGTGCGTAGCCTCCACTCCTGCAAAATCAAACTTCACGCTTTGGTAAATGGGCGCAACCAGCGGTTGGTTGCCCTCAGGCAGCGGTGCCTGTGGCGGATGATTCAGCCGTGTCCGATCTCTCATACTTCAACCCATCCAGTGGCGCAACCGTGATGCGCCCTCGCGCAGAGTCTCTTCACGCTTGGCAAAGCACAGCCGCAGCAGAGTCTGCGCCGGCGGTACTTTGTAAAACGGTGATAAGGGAATAGTGGCCACACCGGCCTGTTCCAGCAGCAACTGTGCTGCGGCCTGATCATCCAGTGCGCTCAATGCCTCGCAGCCACTGTAATCGACCAATTGGAAGAAGCTGCCCGCAGCCGGCAGTACGCGCAGCGGCGAGCCTGCCAGCAGCTGCGTCAGCAGATCCCGTCGCGACTGGAAAAACCCTGCCAAACCGCTAAACACGTCGGCGCGCTCACTGATATAGCGGGCGATAGCGTGCTGCAGCGGCGTGGCAATGGTGAAGGTGTTGAACTGATGCACCTTGCGCAGCTCGGTGGTGATATCTGCAGGTGCCACCGCATAGCCGACTCGCAAGCCTGTCGCATGCAACGCCTTGCCGAAGGAATACACAGCCACCGCGCACTGGCGCAGCTGCGGATGCCCCAACACGCTGTAATGCTGCCGGCCATCAAACACCACGTGTTCATATACTTCATCAGACAACACGCGGATATCACGGCCGGCAACAATCGCCGCCAACTGATCCAGATCCGTCGGCCCCAACACTGTGCAGGAGGGGTTTTGCGGGCTGTTGATGATGATCAGTCGCGTCCGCTCGTTGACTGCGGCACGCACCGCATCCCAGTCATAGGCAAATAGCGGTGGAGCCAAGGGCACATGCACACAGCGCGCACCGGCCAAGCGCACCGCCGGATCGTAAGAGTCATAACTAGGATCAAAAACCAGCACCTCATCACCCGGACCGGCCAAGGCCTGAATGCTGGAAAAGATTGCCTCGGTCGCACCCAAAGTGATGGTGATGGACTGCTGCGGGTCGATGCCCAGTCCGTAGCGGGCCTCAAGGCGACTGGCAATGGCCTCAAGCAGCGCGGGCACACCCGGCATGGGCGCGTATTGGTTATGGCCTTCGCGCATGGCATCGGCCACCAACTCGGCAAGCCGCGTATCGATAGGATAGTCGGGAAAGCCCTGCCCCAGGTTCACCGCACCAAGCTCTGCAGCACGGCGCGAGATGGTCGTGAAAATAGTGGTGCCTACATCGGGCAGCTTGCTGTGCATCAAAGCTCCTCTACTGCTGCCAACGCGGCACCCATTGCACCGGCCTGGGCCGTGAACTGTGCGGGGCGCACTGGGGCACGACACTGCAAGTAAGGTTCGAACAGCGCAAAGTCCTGACTGATCGAACCGCCGATAATGAACAGATCGGGCCAGAACAACGCGTGATATTCGGCCAGCACTCGATTGACGCGCGCCGCCCATGAGGACCAGTCCAGCGACTCAAGGGTGCGCACGCGCGCAGAGGCTTGGTGCTCTGCTTCCTGGCCATCCACCTGCAAATGTCCCAGCTCCGTGTTGGGCAGCAATCGGCCCTCATGAAACAGAGCCGAGCCGATGCCAGTGCCAAAGGTCAGCAGTAGGACGACACCCTGCTCACCCTTGCCCGCGCCCCAGCGCATTTCGGCAAGGCCTGCCGCATCGGCATCATTGAGCACTGCGACCGGGCGACCCAGAGCCGCGCGCGCCGCAGCAGCGCAATCAAAGTCAATCCAGCCCGCGTCTATGTTTGCCGCCGAACGCGTGATGCCGTGTTGAACGACGCAAGGCAAGGCAATGCCCACTGGATCTGTCGGTGCCAAGTGCTGTGCCAACTGCGCAAACAACTGCACCAGCGCAGCAGGCGTGGCCGGTTGCGGTGTGGGCACGCTGTGAAACGGCGACACCAGCGCCTGCGTAGCTGTGTCTACACGGGCCACCTTGAGTGACGAGCCGCCGACATCAATACCCAGTGCTGTAGGACTCATGACTGCAGCATCCGTCAGTCTGCACCGGCAGCCAGACGCAGATCGCGCTCACGCCTGCGCTCCTGGCGCCGCAGCAACACAGTGGCGATCACTACTCCCACGGCCACCGTGAGCACCATCAGTGTGGCCAGCGCGTTGATGTCTGGCGTGACGCCCAAGCGCACTTTGGAGAAGATGACCATGGGCAAGGTACTGGAGCCCGGGCCGGCAACAAACTGCGAGATGACCAGATCATCCCAGCTGAGCGTAAAGGCCAGCAGCCAGCCCGACACAATGGCAGGGGCAATTAGCGGCAGCGTGATGCGCAGAAACACCGTCACAGGTCGTGCGCCCAGATCCATCGCCGCCTCTTCCAGCGACAGATCAAACCCGGCAAGACGTGACTGCACAATGACCGCCACATACGACAAGGAAAACGTGATGTGCGCGATGGTGAGTGTGGTGACGCCACGACCAGCGGGCCAGCCGATGGTCTGCTCCATCGCCACAAACAATAACAACAGCGAAAGACCCGTGATGACTTCGGGCATCACCAGCGGTGCAGTGGTTAAGGCGGTAAACAGTGTGCGGCCGCGAAACCGCCCGAAGCGGGCCAGCACCAATCCTGCCAGGGTGCCCAGAATGGCAGCGCCGGTGGCGTTGAGCAGCGCGATGCGAAACGACAGCCAGGCTGCATCCAGCACCTGCTGATTGCGCCACAGCGCCGAATACCACTTCAGCGTGGGTGAATTAGCACTATCCCAGACCGTAACCAGCCTGGAGTTGTTAAACGAATAACCAATCATGGCCAGGATCGGCACATACAAAAAAGCAAAGCCAAATGCCATGACTGAAGGCACTAACACACTGCGGCGGGCGTGACTCATCGTGCCTCCGACGCATTGTTCTGCAGCCGCTGGAACGCAACGATAGGCGCCACCAGCAGCAACAACATCAACATGGCCACGGCACTGGCCACCGGCCAGTCGCGGTTGGCAAAAAACTCGTCGGACAGTACGCGGCCGATCATCAGTTGATCCGGGCGACCCAGCAGTGTGGGGATGACGTACTCACCCACCACTGGGATGAACACCAGCAACGCACCAGCGAGGATGCCCGGCACAGACAAAGGCAGCGTGACGCGCAGGAATGCTGCCAGTGGCTTGGCGCCCAAGTCGGCAGCGGCCTCAAGCAGCGTGCCGTCGTGTTTTTCGAGGTTGGTGTACAGGGGCAAAATCATGAACGGCAGATACGAATAGACGATACCCAGATACACCGCAAAGTCGGTCTGCATCATTTGAATGGGCGTGTCGATGACGCCGGCCCACAGCAACAGGTTGTTGATCAGGCCGTTGTTGCGCAGCAAACCCATCCACGCATACACACGCAGCAAGAAGCTGGTCCAGAACGGCAAGATGACGAGCATGAGCAGCAGATTGCGCCGGGCCGGCTCGGCTCTGGCTATCCCTAAGGCCATTGGATAACCGAGCAGCAGACACAACACCGTAGACACCGCTGCCACTTTGAGCGAGTAGCCGTAGGCACTGACATACAGCGAGTCCGTAAACAAATAGCGGTAATTGGTCAGATGCAAATGCAGGGCGACTAACTTGCCATCGGCCCATTCGAGCAAGGGCGCATAAGGCGGAATGGCTAAGCGCACTTCCGACAGCGATATTTTGAAATCAATGAGAAAGGGCGCCAGAAAAAACAGCAGCAGCCAACCCATCGGCACGCCGATGACCAGCAGCCGCCCCAGACGCAGACCTCTAGCGGCCATCAACCCGTCCCGACTACCGGGCTGGCCGCGTCCCAGACCAGCCATACTGCGTCGCCACTCTGGAAGACTTCTTCTTCCTTGCGCTGCAGATTAGCGCGCGTCACGCGCAACTCGCGCCCACCAGGCAGCACCACCAGATAGATGCTCATATCGCCCATATAGGCGACATCACGCACCGTGCCTTGAGCAAGGTTGTCGGCGGCCTCGGGGCGCTCGCGCAGCAGCTGGATTTTTTCGGGGCGGATCGCCACCCACACCGTGGCTTCCGGGGCTGCCGACACGCCATGGTCGACCAACACCGGCGCGGGCAATTCGGGGCAGGCCACGCGCACATAGTCGGCTTCGTCTTCTGTCAGACGGCCTTCAAACAGGTTGACCGACCCGATGAAGTCGGCCACAAAGCGCGTGGACGGATATTCGTAGATGTCGCGCGGACTGCCCACCTGCACGATACGACCGCGATCCATGACACCAATGCGATTGGCCAAGGTCATCGCTTCTTCCTGATCGTGCGTCACGACCACAAAGGTCACGCCCAACTGCTTTTGCAGCCCCAGCAACTCAAACTGCGTGTGTTCACGCAGCTTGCGATCCAGCGCACCCAGCGGCTCATCGAGCAGTAGCAATCGGGGCCGCTTGACCAGCGAGCGCGCCAGCGCCACGCGCTGGCGTTGGCCGCCGGACAACTGATGTGGCTTGCGCTGCGCCATGCCATCGAGGCGCACCAGCGACAGCATTGCCTCGACGCGTTGGGCAATCTGGGTCTTGGGCAGCTTTTCCTGTTCAAGACCAAAAGCGACATTGGCCTGCACGGTCATATGCGGGAACAGCGCATAGGACTGGAACATCATGTTAACCGGCCGCTCATAGGGCGCAATGTCAGCCATGTCCTGGCCATCGATGAGTATGCGACCGGCAGTGGGCTGCTCGAAGCCGGCCAACATGCGCAGCAAGGTGGTCTTGCCGCAGCCAGAACCACCCAGCAGGCAGAAGATCTCGCCTTCTTGAATATCGAGACTGACGTCATCAACCGCTGTGAACTCACCGAAGCGTTTGGTTACGCCTTCGATGCGCACACAGGGCTGCGCAGCCGACAGCGGCGCGATCGCCGCGCCGTTGTCTGCCGCGGTCACCTACTTGCCCGTCTTGAACCGCGTCCAGACGCGGGTCAGCTCACGCGTGTACTCCTGAGAGCGCGCCAGATTGGGTGACAGCTTGGCGGCCACCTCTGGCGTCGGATAGATGTTGGCGTCACCGGTGATCGCCGGATCTATACCATCGCGCGCAGCGGCGTTGGGCGAGGCATAGCGCACGAAGTTGGTGTTCTTGATCGCCACATCCTTGCTGAGCAGATAGTTGATGAACTTGTGCGCGTTGCCGACATGCGGCGCATCAGCCGGGATTGCCAGCATGTCAAAGAACTGAATCGCGCCTTCCTTGGGGATGTTGTATTGGAGCTTGACGCCCTTGCCCGCTTCTTCGGCACGGCTCTTGCCCTGACCCACATCACCACTCCAGCCCAGCGACAAGCAGATTTCGCCATTGGCCAGATCGTCGAGATAGCCCGATGACTTGATCTCGCGCACGAACGGACGGATGGACAGCAGCACCTTTTCGGCGGCAGCCAGATCCTCGGCCTTCTCGCTCATCGGCTCGCGACCCAAATACAGCAGCACCGTGGCCACCACTTCATCGGGAGCATCCAGGATGGTGACGCCGCATTTCTTGAAGTTGGCGATGACCTTGGGGTCGTAGAACATCGCAAAGCTATTGACCGGCGCATTGGGCATGGCCGCCTTGACCTTGTCGATGTTGTAACCGACGCCCGATGTGCCCCAGAAATAGGCCACGGCGTGTTCGTTGCCCGCATCATGCTTGGCCGTGGCGGTCTGAATGGCCGCATCGATGTTGGCCAAGTTGGCAAGCTTGCTCTTGTCGAGCTTCTGGAAGACGCCAGCCTGAATCTGCTTCTCGAGGAAGGAACCCGACGGCACTACGACGTCGTAGCCGCTCTTGCCCGACAACAGTTTGGTCTGCAGCAGCTCGTTGCTGTCGAAGACGTCATAGTTGACCTTGATGCCGGTCTCTTTAGTGAAGTCTTCCAGCACCGTCGTGTCGATGTAATCCGACCAGTTGTAGACATTGACGACCGCCTCTTCTGCGGCAGGCGCCGGGGTGGTCTCGGACTTCTTGCCGCCGCAGGCGGCCAGCAGCAAGGCAAGGGCGGAAACAGCAAGGGCGCGCGATGAAATGGGCATGGGGCAATCCTGTGACTGGTTGTATAACGCAACTCACAGAGGCGGCCCTACGCCGCCCCTTGGGGTCTTTATAACTCAGCGGGGCGCTGCCCCGCCAACCTCAAACATTGAGCAGCAAGTGCTCACGTTCCCACGAACTGATCACCTGCAAAAACACCTCGTACTCAGACTCCTTGACGATGGCAAAGGCCTCGACAAAAGGCTCGCCCAGTATGGCGATGAGCTGGGGGCAGCCGCGCATCTGGCGCAGCGCCTCGTCGAGTGAGCGCGGCAACGAGAACGGCAGATCGTGGGCACTGCCGGTGATTGGATCACTCGGCTGAAGGTTCTCGACCATCCCCAGATACCCGCAGGCCAGCGAGGCCGCAATGGCCAGATACGGGTTGGCATCTGCGCCGCCAACGCGATTCTCGACCCGGCGCGCCTGCGGCGCCGACACCGGCACTCGCAGACCTGCGGTGCGATTGTCGTAGCCCCACTGTACGTTGATGGGCGCAGTCTGCAGACGCGAGATGCGCCGGTAGGAATTAACGTTGGGCGCAAACAGCGCCATGGCTGCCGGCAGATATTTTTGCAGGCCGGCAATGTGCGAGAAGAACAGCCGCGAGGGCGTGCCGTCAGCCTCACTGAAAATGTTCTGGCCGGTCTTGGTGTCGAGAATGCTCTGGTGGATATGCATGGCACTGCCGGGCTCTTTGGCATAGGGCTTGGCCATGAACGTTGCATATATCTTGTGGCGCAGCGCTGCTTCGCGCGCGGTGCGCTTGAACAAAAAGGC
Source organism: Pseudomonadota bacterium (assembly GCA_947449495.1). Lineage (GTDB taxonomy): Bacteria > Pseudomonadota > Gammaproteobacteria > Steroidobacterales > Steroidobacteraceae > ZC4RG30. Next base: position 9,019 of record CANFSB010000036.1, on the reverse strand, counting down.
CTGATCGGCCAGATCAATGGCATTGCCATGCAGCAGGTTGATCTCCATCTGCGCAGGGCCATCTTCATGGATCAGCGTATCGATTTCGATGTCTTGCGCTTCGCAGAAGGCATAGATGTCATCAAACAGCGGATCGAACTCGTTGACCGCAGCGATGCTATAGCTTTGCCGACCCGGCTCTGCACGACCCGAGCGGCCCACCGGGGGTTTGAGCGGATAGTCGGCGTCGATATTGGGCTCAACCAGATAGAACTCCAGCTCCGGCGCCACCACAGGCTGCCAGCCGCGCGCTTCGTACAGCTCCAGCACATGGCGAAGCACATGCCGTGGCGCCATGGTCACGCGACGACCATCGGAATAAAAACAATCGTGGATTACCTGCGCGGTGGGCTCGGCGGCCCAAGGCACCACGCGCACCGTGCGCGGATCAGCCTTGAGCACGATGTCGATCTCTGCAGGGCTCATTGCCGCATCGGTGTTGAGCGGATAGTCGCCGGTTACCGTCTGCAGAAAGATGCTCTCTGGCAGGCGCAGCCCTGCATCCACGGCGAACTTCTCGGCGGGCATGATCTTGCCGCGCGCGATACCTGCCATGTCGGGAATGATCGCCTCGACTTCCGAGGTGCGATGTTCCTTAAAGAATTGATGAATCTCACTGGTCATAGATCACCTGTCCTTGCCGCGTTCAGCGGCACGTTCACGCGCTGATGCGGCGAACCGCGCAAACAGCGCGCTAGAAAATGCATTGCTTGCAGCCTTCCACTCTGGATGCCATTGCACCGCCATGGCAAAGCGCTGCGCATCACGCACCCGCAGTGCCTCAATGAGCCCATCCGGTGCATGGGCCTCGGCCACCAAACCCGGTGCCAGATCGCGCACGCCCTGATGGTGCAGCGAGTTCACACACAGCCTATCGTGACCAGCGATCTCATGCAGCAGACCACCGTGCACCAACTGCACTTCGTGGGCCGGCCCATATTGCACGTCCAGCGTGTCGGCAGCGTTTTCGTGATGGCACAGCAGCCCCGGCACCTGATGCACTTCCTGCCACAGTGTGCCGCCATAGGCGACATTCATTTCCTGAAAACCGCGGCAGATACCCAGCACCGGAATACCCGCTGCCACTGCACGCGGAATCAGCGGCAAGGTGGTGGCGTCGCGCGCCGGATCATGCCAAGTGCCCGGCTCACTGGGGTCGCCCTGATAATGATGCGGCTCCACATTGGAGGGACTACCGGGCAACACCAGACCATCGACCACATCGAGCAAGTCATCTAGTGCCAGCTCACGTCCCAGCGAAGGGATCAACAGGGGCAACGCACCACCGGCGTCGAGCACGGCGACGATATATTTCTCACCGACCGCGTGAAACGGATGTAGCCCGATCCGGCGGCGGTCGGCGGGGATGCCGATGAGAGGTCTGACGGTACGCATGATGATTTACAGTTTGCATTAGACCACGGCCCAATATCCGTGCGCCCGTGAACCCTGCCGGAGCCTGTCCTGAGCACACACTCGCCATCGCTGGATCCGCGCCCGGTCTACCAATTAGGTCTGCCCGCCCGGCAGGTTGAGCCAGCTCTGCAGGGCAGCGTCCACGCCGATGTCTGTGTGGTGGGCGCAGGTATCGCCGGATCCTCGGCTGCACTGCACCTGGCCGAGCGCGGCTACCGGGTAGTGCAACTGGAGGCCGACGTTCTGGGTCAGGGGGCCTCGGGGCGCAATGGCGGACAGGCGCTGGTGGGCTTGGCCACAGGGCACGACAGTCTCACTGGTCTGCTCGGCGCTGGCGACGCGCGCGCCGCCTGGGATATGACGGTCGAGGGCCTGCAGCTGCTGCACCAGCTGTGCGAGCGCCATCGCATCGACTGCGAGTGGACACCAAGACACTTGCTGCTGGGTTTACGCCAGCGTCATAACACCGAACTGCGCCACACCCAGCAGCAACTGCACGCTTTAGGCTACGAAGGCACACAACTGCTGACGCGCGCCGAGCTGCCCGATCATGTCGCAAGCCAGCGCTATGGCGGTGGCCTGCTCGATCCGCGCAGCGGTCATTTGCAACCCCTCAAATATCTGCGCGGCTTGGCCTCTGCCGCACAGAACGCGGGCGTCACCTTGCACGAACACAGCCGCGCGCTATCGTGGGCGCCCAGCGCCAGCGGCGCCGTCACCGTCCACACTGCGCAAGGCCAAGTGCACTGCAAGCAGTTGCTGCTGGCCGGCAATGCCACGCTGGGGGCCACAGCACCGCCCCTGGCACGACGCATCATGGGCGTTGGCACCTACATGGTGGCCACAGAAGTACTCGGCGCAGCGCGCGCCGCAGCACTGCTACCGGGCAATGCAGCAGCGGCAGATATGAACTGGGTGCTCGATTACTTTCGCCTCAGCCGCGATCACCGTCTGCTGTTCGGCGGACGGGTCAGCTATGGCGGACTCAACAGCCAAGACAGCGCCCGCGCCACGCTGCGTCGCATGTTGGCGGTGTTTCCGCAATTGCAGGGCATACGCATCGAACATGCCTGGGGCGGTTGGCTGGACATCACGCGCAACCGGGCACCGGACTTTGGGCGGCTAGCGCCCGGGGTTTGGTATCTGCAGGGGTTCTCAGGTCATGGCCTGGTGCTGGCGGGCATGGCAGGCAAGCTGGCGGCCGAAGCGATGGCCGGCAACAGCGAACGCTTTGACGTGTTCGCGCGGATCAAGCACCGGCAGTTTGCGGGCGGCACCGCATTGCGCCGCCCTGCCTTGGTGCTGGCGATGCTGTGGTATCGCCTGCGGGATCTGCTTTAGACCCCGCAGGCAACGCCATCAGGCAACGCTGAAGCCGGCCTTGGTGATCGGCAGGGTGCGAATACGCGTGCCAGTGGCCGCGAAGATCGCATTGCAGATCGCCGGAGCGGCCGGCGGGAACGCCGGCTCACCCAGACCCGTGGGGTTGTAGTTGCTCTGCACGAAGTGCACATCCACCTGCGGTGAATTGGGCATCCGACGCGCCGGGTACTTGTCGTAGTTGACCTGCTGCGCAGCACCATTTTCCATGGTGATCTCCAGCGCCAGCGTGCTCATTGCATCGACGACGCAACCTTGCACCTGGTTCTCGGCACCCGACAGATTGATCACCGGACCGATGTCGCAAGCCACCGTCATCTTGTGCACGGTGACCTTCTTCTTGGCATCGACGCTGACCTCAGCGATCTCGGCGATGTGGCCCTGATGGCTGAAGAAGAACGCCAAGCCCAGATGATGACCCTTGGGCAGCGGCTTGCCCCAGCCGGCCTTTTCGGCGGCCAGTTTGATGACGCCGATAGCACGGTCAGGGTTCAGGCCCGGCGGGCCTGCCTGCGGGGCAGCACCGGCCTTGCGGCCGAAGACTTCGAGCAGGAACTCTACGTGGTCACGCTTGGCAGCTACAGCCAGTTCGTGGAAGAACGACTGCTGCACCCACGACATCGTGTTGGAGCCCGGCGCACGCCACGGACCGCAGGGCATCGACAGCGGCAGGCGCGAGATCGAAGCGCGGTAATCGGTGAGGTAGTTGGCCGGGAACTCGTTGGCACCAAAATCCGACGCAGTGGTCGGTGCCTTGGAGACCGGATCCTCGAAGCCGATCATGTGCGCGTTGAGCGCGGCAAGTTTGCCCTGCTCATCCAGCACACCCTTGTACGCCATGAAGCCACCGACGCGATAAGCGTCGTGCTGCATGTCGTCTTCGCGGGTCCACATGAGCTTGACCGGCGTGTTGGGCACCTTGGTGGCGACATAGGCTGCATCGGCCACGAAGTCGTTGAGCAGGCGGCGACCAAAGCCACCACCGACGCGCATCTGATGCAGCGTGACCTTGTCAGCCTTGAGACCGGCGATACCGGCCACCAGCGGCAGGCTGTTGGCCGGCAGCTGTGTAGGAGCCCACAACTCGATCGAATCGCCCTTGAACCAGGCGACGGTGTTCTGCGGCTCCAGCTGCGCATGCGACACGAAAGCGAACTGGTAGTAGCCCTCGACCGGCTTGGCAGAGGCCAACACCTTGTCGATATCGCCGACAGTCTTGACGACCTTGTCACCGGCGGGCTTAACCGCCAGTTCCTTGGCCTTGACGACGTAGTCGCTCCAGCTGTCCTTAGACGCAGTGCTGTGATCCCAATTGACCTTGAGCTGCTTGCGCGCTGAGAACACCGCCCAGGTGCTCTTGCCGACAATGGCCACACCCGGCAGCACGCCGGTCATCATGACGTTGGCGGGCTTGGCCGTGCCTTCGACGATGAATGCATCGGTAATGCCGGGCAGCTTTTTGATCTCGTCGATGTTGGCACTGGCCACCTTGCCACCGACCGACGGGCACTTGACCAGCGATGCGTACAGCATGCCGGGCAGGTTCACGTCGATGGCGAACAGCGGCTTGCCCGTAACGAGCGAAACGTTGTCTACGCCGGTGAAGCGCTTGCCGATCAGCTTGTAGTCCTTGCGGTCCTTGAGCTTGAGGGCCTTGGGATCGGCCGGGACCGGCAGTGCAGCAGCAGCCGTGGCCAGCGAGCCATAGCTGGCCTTGCGACCGCTGGCTGCATGGATGACGTTGCTGTCTGCAGTGGTGAGCTCGGACTCGGCAACGCCCCACTGCTTGGCAGCAGCGGCCACCAGCATGGCGCGTGCGCCAGCGCCGGCCTGGCGCAGGTTGTCCCAGTTGGTCGGGATGGACAGCGAACCGCCGGCAAACTGCGCGCCATACACGGCGGCATTGATCTCGGACTGTTCAACCGTCACGTCGGCCCAGGCAGCATCGAGCTCTTCGGCGAGGATGACGCCGAAGGCAGTCTTGATGCCCTGACCGATCTCGGGGTTCTTGGAATACAGCGTGATCTTGCCGTCTGGCGAGATGCGCACATAGGCACCCGGCGCAAACGGAACCTGCGGCGGGGCGCCCTGAGCAGAAGCCTGATCGGGCAGGCCGACGGCCAGCGCCAGCACCAAGCCACCGCCCACACCACCGGACAGCTTCATGAAGCCGCGACGGCTGAGGGATTGGGCAGCGGCTGCCTCCATGGGCTGCGCCAGCAGGCGCTCGAACTCGGCGATCATGGTGTGATGCTCCGCGTTGCTGTTGATGACCGCGCTCATGCCGCACCGCCCTTGCCTGCCGTCGCGGCAGCTGCAGCGTGGATGGCCTTGCGGATGCGAACGTAGGTGCCGCAACGGCAGATGTTGGTCATGAACTGATCGATCTGCGCATCGGTGGGCTTGGGGTGCTGCTTGAGCAGCGCCGTCGCGGTCATCAGCTGACCGGACTGGCAATAGCCGCACTGCGGCACGTCATGGTCGATCCATGCCTGCTGCAGCGCAGTGAGCTGCGCACTGGCAGACAGACCCTCGACGGTCGTGACCTTCTGGCCGGCAGCGGCAACAGCAGGAATTTGGCAGGAGCGGATCGGCTGACCATTGAGGTGCACGGTGCAGGCACCGCACTGACCGACGCCGCAACCGAATTTGGTACCTACGAGTTTGAGTTCATCGCGCAGCACCCACAGCAGCGGGGTGTCATCGGCGATGCCGTCGATCGTCCGTTCTTGGCCATTGACGTTGAGTCGCAACATGGTCGTTTACCGTCCATCGTGGAGTTTTCAATGAATGGGGCGGCACGCCCCCCCTGTCCCTAGGCTAGTCGAAACTACGCCAGTCGCGCCAGCCGTTTCAAACAGGTCGGTGGCGCACCTCAAAGCAGCGGTGGATACGCGGGTTACCCTGAAAGTCGAAGGGGATGGTAGCCGCCGAAATGTCGGTGACCAGATAGCGCTCGGCCAATTCGGCGTCCATCTGAAAACGCTGTGCATTATTGGAAAACAGCAGCAAACCACCCGGCGCCAGCAGCTGCATGCAGTCGTCGACCAGCCGCACGTGATCGCGCTGCACATCCAGCACGCCCTGCATACGCGCCGAGTTGGAGAAGGTCGGCGGATCCAGGAAAATGAGGTCCCAGGCCGGGCCCTGCGGCGCTTCGGCCGCCAGCCACGCCATGCAATCGGCCTGCAGCAAATGGTGTTGCTGTGCGGGAAAGCCGTTGATCTCCAGGTTGCGTGCCGCCCAATCCAGATAGGTGCGAGACAGATCCACACTGGTCGTGCTGAGCGCACCGCCGGCCGCCGCATGCACCGACACGCTGCCGGTATAGCAAAACAGATTGAGCACTCGTTGCCCGGCCGATGCAGCGCGCACGCGCTGGCGGGTCAAGCGGTGATCAAGGAACAAACCTGTGTCCAGATAGTCATCAAAGTTGACCAGCAACTGCAGACCATCTTCTTCGACTACATGCTGGCGACCACGCGCACCGAGCTTGTCGTATTGGCTGGCGCCCTTTTGCTTGCGACGCACTCGCAGATGGATGTCGGCAAAGGCCACGCCGGTGACCTCGGGCATCACGGACAGTGCTTCCTCGCGACGACGACGCGCGGCTTGCGGATCGACGGTGTCCGGCGGTGCATATTCCTGCACGAATAACCAACGCTGATCGGCTTCACTGCCGGTGCCGACATACAGGTCGACGGCCAGTGCGTACTCGGGCATGTCGGCGTCATACAGTCGCCAGCACGACACGCCTTGGCGACGTGCCTGCTTGCCCAAGTGCTGCAGGTTTTTGGTGAGCCGGTTGGCGAACATACGCGCGCCGTTGCTCTGCGCGATGCTGGCATCGTCGATGATGATGCCGGTCGTGGCCTCGCGCCGTGCACGACGTTCCCCTGGCGCAAAACGCAACAAGCGGCACTCGATAGCACCGTTGAACACCGTATGTACGCGATGCGCGTTGATACCGATCAATTGGCCCAAAGCCGGCTCGCCCGTGAGCACCGCCGCATGCCAACCCACAAAGCGTTCGCGCAGTGCCACGCCGATATCGCGGTGCGCCTCCATGGCGTCTTCACCTTGACCAATACGCTGCCCATAAGGCGGGTTGACGCATAGCAGACCGAAGCTCACATCGGCCGCATCGACACGCGACGGGCGCACCTTGGCCAGTTCCACCTGCTCAAACAAAATATCGCGACCCACACCGGCGCGGCGCGCGTTGGCCGCAGCGGTGGCGATGGCCGCGCTGCTGCGATCGGTGCCGCGGATGATCACCGGCACCTGCTGATGCATGCGTTCCATAGCGTCGTCGCGCAACTTGTTCCACAAACCCGCGTCATGGCCGCGCCAACCCAGAAAACCGAAGAAGTCACGCATCAAGCCCGGCGCAATATTGGCGGCCATCCATGCGGCTTCAATAACGAAAGTGCCCGAGCCGCACATGGGATCGAGGAACTCGCCACCGGCTTCGGCAATCTTGGGCCAACCGGCGCGCATCAAAATGCCGGCGGCTAGATTCTCGCGCAGCGGCGCCTCGCCACCGGCGATGCGATAGCCGCGGCGACTGAGCGACTCACCGGCCAGATCAATAGACAGCGTCACCTGATTACCGGCGGCATGTGCATGCACACGCAGCGACGGGCGTTCGGTCTGTACATCAGGGCGACCACCGGTGGTGTCGCGAAACTGATCGCAGATCGCGTCTTTGACTTTCAGCGTACCGAAATAGCTGTTGGTGATGGCCGGATGCGAACCGGTGTATTCGCAGGCCAACGTACCGCCGATATCCAGATGCTCGCGCCAATCCACCGTGCGTACAGCGTCATAGAGCGACTGCGCATCGGTCATCGACGCGTTGCCCACCTGCAGCAGCACGCGGCTGGCCAGACGCGATTCCAGACAAGCGCGATAACCGATGGCCAGCGGGCCCCAGAAGGTCACGCCACCGGCGCGCTCACGGATGTCGGTGGCACCCAAGGTGGCCAACTCGAGGGCCAACAGATCGGCAAAGCCCTTGGGGACCGTGGCAACAAAGCGCTGCAGCGTCTCGGTAGTCAAGCGCGCTCAATCCAGGTCGTCATGCGTTCAGTAATCAAGTGAGGTCTATCCAGGTCGTCTTAAGTTCGGTGTATTTGTCCAGAGCATGCAGCGATTTGTCGCGGCCGGTTCCTGACTGCTTGTAACCACCGAACGGCACGGTGATGTCATCTGCATCGTAACAGTTGACGTAGACCATCCCGGCCCGCAATGCGCGCGCCATGCGATGCGCTGCGGTCACATCCTGTGTCCAGACCGCCGCCGCCAGTCCATAGCGGCTGTCATTGGCCAGTTGCAGCGCCTGCGCTTCGGTGCGAAACGTAAAGCACGACAGCACCGGCCCGAAGATCTCCTCGCGGGCGATGCGCATGCCCGCTTGCACGCCATCAAACACCGTCGGCTGGATGTACTGGCCGCCGCTCTCGAGGCGGCATTGCTGGCCGCCACTGCGCAGCCGTGCGCCCTCGGCGCGACCACTGTCGATATAGCCCAACACGCGCTGCAATTGTGGGCCATCAACTATGGCACCCAACCGCGTCGCCGGATCCAGCGGATCGCCGGGCTGCAGCTGCGCAGCCAGCGCATCGATACGCTCTAGCAGCGCGTCCTTCAGATCCACATGCACCAGCAGCCGCGAGGCGGCCGAGCACATTTGGCCCTGATTAAAGAAGATGCCCAGCGCTGCAGCCTGGGCCGCGCGATCCAGGTCGCGGCAGTCCGCCATGACGATGTTGGGCGATTTACCGCCCAGTTCCAGCGACACGCGCTTGAGGTTGGACTGGGCCGCTGCCGCCATCACCTGCCGGCCGGTCGCAGTAGAGCCGGTGAAGGTGACGGCATCCACGTCATCGTGCAGGGCCAGCGCCGCACCGGCTGTGTGCCCAAAGCCCGGCACCACGTTGAACACGCCCGGCGGCAGACCGGCCTCTACTGCCAGCTCTGCCACGCGCAGCACCGACAGCGGCGACTTCTCGGAAGGCTTGAGCACCAGGCTATTACCGGCCGCCAGCACCGGGCCGATTTTCCAAGCCGCCATGATCAGCGGGAAGTTCCACGGCACGATGGCGCCCACCACGCCCAGTGGCTCGCGTGTGACCAGCGCCAGCGACCCGGGACCCGTCGGGGCCACCTCGTCATAGCGCTT
>CANFSB010000035.1 GCA_947449495.1 Pseudomonadota bacterium | reverse complement strand
AAGCCCTTGGCGACTTCGGTTATGCCACCTGCAAATGCCGGGTGTCGCAGACCATCGATGACTGTGCGCTCTATGTCGCTGACCATCACGAAGTGTTCTTTGTCTATCCAATGCTTTACTACGCCGAACTCTTGTTCGGTAGTGATGTGGATAAACTGAAAGTCATAGCCGCCCACGGTCTGCGGACGCACGCGCCGGGTGCAGGAGACATAGATCGTGAAGTTTGGCTGCGTGACCATACGGTGCAGTTCCAGCGCAGTGCCGTGTGACAGGAAGTAGGGTGCCGTGCCGGCCAGTTCACGCGCGATCAGGTAGGGGCTGCCTATGTGCGCAGTGGCCCGGCCGAGTTCGAAGGGCACGAGGTTGAACAGACCTGGCTTAAGGCGTGTAACTACGCCGCGCTGCTGCGCCTTGTGCACGAGGTTGCGGGCCGACGAGGCTGACAGGCCGGTGATCGCGCGCACGTCCGCCAAGGTGAACGTAGACCGCCGCAACTCGTGTAGCTCTGTGAAGAGCTGCGCGGCACGGGGTCCTAGCGTCTTTGGCCGCAAGTTATATTGGGCGCGCAATGTGACTCCTTTCAGGGGACGAATTGCGCGTTAAATATAACAACAATTAGCCAGGGGTTAAAGCCAACTGGCTGACCGGGCGAACCACCCTCAACCCTTAAGAAGGCCGACGCCTCGGAATCGACTGCATCTGGGGCATGCTTCCGCCCAAGGCGGCAAGGCGCCGGGCCGCGCGGATGCGAAGGTACTTCCTGATAAGGTTGATCATGCTTTTCATGGCTGGCTCCATGGCGTTGCGGTGAGGTTATTTTGCCTCACCCGCAGCGCCAATCGGCGAACCCCTACTGCCTCGGCTCGCCGTCCCGGTTGACCACGATGGTGCGGCCCGGGGGCGTTGTTCCCAAATTGGGTGCATGCTAGGCTCTTGCCATGCGCGTTATAGCCCGAAGCACGCTGCGTGAGTTTGTGAAGACCCGCCTAGGGCACAAGGACCAGGGCGCGTTGAAAGCGGCACTCGATGCTTGGTTCCATGAAGTGCAGCGCGCCAAATGGCGCGGCAGCGCTGACGTGAAGGCACTGTACGCTTCAGCAAGCATCCTCTCGGCGGATCGCGTGGTGTTCAACATCAGGGGAAACACCTATCGGCTCGTTGCTGCGGTGGATTATGTAAAGGGCATTGTCTGGATCAAGTGGCTGGGAACGCACCAAGACTACGACCGGATAGACGTGACAGAGGTGAACCATGGCAACTGACGTAAAACCCATTCATACGGCGGCGGACCACCGGGCGGCGCTTAAGCAAGTCGAGCGCCTTTGGGGCTCTAAGAGCGGCACGCCCGACGGCGATCGCCTGGATGTCTTAGCCACGTTGATCGACGCCTATGAGGCGCAGCACGAGCCCATCGATAAACCCGACCCCATCGAGGCTATCCGGTTCCGCATGGAGCAGCAGGGTTTGACGCGAAAGGACCTTGAGCCGATGTTGGGTACGCGTATGCGAGTCTCTGAAGTACTCAACGGCAAGCGGGCTCTGTCGATTGCGATGATCCGGCGACTGCACGCCGGGTTGGGGATAGCCGCGGAGGTGCTTATTAGAGCTCCGCGGCCGCGAACCCCTACTGCCTCGGCTCGCCGTCCCGGTTGACCACGATGGTGCGGCCCGGGGGCGAGGTCATCTGGATGCGGTGCTCGACGTTGCGGAAGCGATAGCTCACGTCCCAGTACTCGGGTGGGCCGTTAGAGGCTGTCTCGCAGCGCCGCACGTCGCGGATGCTGGTGCCGCCGCTGTCACGGCCCTGGTTCGAGCCTATGGCCGCGCCCGCCACCGCGCCGCCCACTGTGGCGATGTCCTTGCCGCTGCCGCCGCCGATCTGGTGGCCGATGACGCCACCGATGAGCGCGCCCACAATGCCGCCGCCAACGTTGCGACCGCCGCGGTCCTCTGGTAATCCCCCCGAAAAGTAGCTGAGGTCAGAAGTGGAATTTTCTCGTAATGTTTGCCGAGGAGATTCCCATGAAGAAGTCCAAGTTCAGCGACAGCCAGATTGTGGGTTCGACGTCCCCCGCCTTTGAGGATCGCTGAGGTTTGGCGTCTAGCCCCCCTCACGCAACCGCCGCTGCAAACGCTGCAAACAAATCCCCCGGCAGTGCATGTGCCAACTGCCAGGTGATCGCCATAGGCGCTTCGCCCTCGTGTTTCACATAGTCGCCCCTGCCAATAAACCACAACGCCCGCTCATCCGCAGATTCACGGGCGAACAGCAGCGCGTCACTGCCCATCGCCCTGTGCTGCTGATAGCGCTGACCCGTTGGGCTGCTCGCACGTGTGCGGGATTGGCTCTCCCAGTGGATATGACCCGCATCAATGGCGTAGTCCCGATAACGAGTAGTGGGCGAGAACTGGCCGCTGGTTTTGTCGAGCGTAAAGGCCAGCAGATCTGCCTTCGCATGTTCTATCCAGCGAACCCCCTCGCGCCAAGTGGGCGGGCGGCACTGCGTGCCATCGGTCAATGCAGCCTGCATTTCGATACGCGTATAACGCGAGTGCACCATCAGCGGCACGTCCTCTCGCCCCATTAGGCGATGGTGCTGATGCTGTCGGCGCGCGCCAAGCAGCGGCAGCAATTCACGCAGCTCCGCAATCACCTGCGGATGCTGCCACAGCAATGCGGTTGCATCGGTCAGCGTTGTGTTTGCGCTGATGGCCTTGTCTGTAACCGACGCGATGAGCATGCGCAGCAACCGACGCTCAATCTCGCTCAATGCCTCTGGGTCTGGAGGCAGCGCCTGTGACAGAAAGCCGAGGTAGTGGCCGATCCGCAAATCATCATCTATGTGCAGCAGCCGGCCGATCGCTTTGAGTAGCGTTTGCTCATGCGGGCCCGCTGGCAGGATGATCGACAGGCCCGCCAGCTGGCGCAACGTACTCCAGCTGCAGGTGGCGTATAGATCTTCCAAGCTCACGCCGCTGTCCGACAAAAACGCTGCCAGCGTGCAATCGCCATCACGTGCAGCGCTGCGCAGTGCCGCTATCAATGCACGTTGGCCTGCGGGCAGGGCGGTGCGCAGACTCGCCAGCACCGTTTGTGCAGCCTTGGGTTGCAGCTGAAAATGACAGCCCGCCGGCAGAAACGGAAAGCCTTGCTCGATCTGGGCCTTGAGCTTGCCCCGACCCACACGCAGCAGTGCGCACAGCTTCTGGTCAAAGCGAAACTCCGCACGGTGTCGCCCAACAAAGTCCATCACCGTGCACACACTCTTGTTGTGATGGCGGCGCAAGCCACGGCCCAGCTGTTGCAGGAACAGCGTGCCGCTTTCCGTGGGGCGCAACATGAGCAGCGTATCGACGGCCGGTACGTCGACGCCTTCGTTAAATAGATCGACCGAGAACAGTACGCGGATATGCCCATCCCGCAGGTCTTGCAGTGCCTTCTCACGATCTGTTGCATCTGTGTCGGCCCAGATGGCGGCGGATGCCAGACCATGCGAGTTGAATACACGTGCCATGAATCGCGCGTGGGCAACACTGACGCAGAATCCCAGTGCACGTATCCGCTGCGCGTCGCCAACCTGCTGGGTCAGTTCCTGCAAGACAAACCGCGCCCTGGCGTCATCTGCGGTTAGCACGTTGGTCAGGCCTTCAACGTCATAGCCGCGGCCACGGTGCCAAGCGACCTTGGTCAGGTCGACATCGTCGTGTATGCCGTAATAAGCAAACGGGCAGAGCCGCTGTTGCTCGATGGCATCCCACAGTCTCAGCTCTGCCGCAATTCGATCGTCAAAGTAGCTGAGGACCGAAAGCCCATCGGCACGCTCGGGTGTTGCAGTCAGCCCAAGCAGCTCACGAGGCGAGATCTTGGTCAGTAACGATTGGTAGCTGCTGGCGGCCGCATGGTGAAACTCGTCGATGATGACAACATCAAAATGCGCGGCATCAAGCGCTTCAAGGCCATTGGCCGACAAGCTTTGGACCGATGCGAACACATGGTCAAACGCTTGCGGGGTTGCGCCATCGACCCACAGCTCGCCAAACGACGGATTTCGCAGCGCTTGGCAGAACGTGGCCTGTGCCTGTTTGAGGATCTCTTTGCGATGCGCCACGAACAGCAAGCGGGCCCGCGGCAGCGTGTCGCGCAGCCGCACATAGTCCATGGCCGCCATGACGGTTTTGCCGGTGCCGGTCGCCGAGACCAGCAGGTTGCGGTGATGGCCCTGTTCGCGTGCGATGGCGATCTGCTCCAACAAGCGTTGTTGGAAAGGCTCAAGTCTGATTTCCGTGGGTGCCAGCACCAGCGCGCCGTTTGAGCCTGAGCGTGCGCGCTGTAGTGCAGCGTCAAAGTCGTCCCGCACATAGCCTTGAAAGTCGCCTTGCACCCAATAGCTTTCGAACAGCGCGCGTACTTTCTCAACCACAGTGGGGTTGCGCGCACCAGACACGCGCACGTTCCATTCAAGGCCGCTGATCTGCGCCTGCTGGGTAAGGTTGGACGAGCCGATGTAGGCCGTGGAATACCCCGACTGCCGATGAAACAGCCAGGCTTTGGCATGCAGCCGCGTGCCCGTGACGTCATACGACACCCGCACCTGCGCGCCCAGATCACGCAGTGCCTCCAGCGCACTGGCTTCTGTTGAGCCGGTGTAGGTGGTAGTCAGCACTCGCAACGGTTTGCCGTCTTCGCAGTGGCGCCGCAGCGCATCGATCATCGGCCTGATGCCCGACAGGCGGATGAACGCCATGATCACGTCGATGCGATCTGCCGACTCGATCTCTTGGCCGATCTGGTGGCCCACGCGAGGCTCACCCGGCGAGTTGGCGAGCAGCACCGTGTCCAGCAGCGGGGTGAGCGGGCTTGCGATGGGCTTGTTCGAGCCATCCGGGTTCAGGCCCAACACCGCCTGCAGCAGCGTGCCCGGTTCGATCGGTTGATCGAGCAGGGAGTCCTTGCCCTTGGGCTCCCGGCTCACCAGTTCAATCAGCTTGCGGGCCAGCTCTATGCCCACAGCGGTGCGATCCTTATCCGGCAAATCGTTCAGGTAGCGCTCTATTACCCGCGACAGGTGCAGGGCGATGCGGTCGGCCGCCTCTGCCGGACGCAGTTCCTGACGCACCGGGCGCAACGTGCCCGGTAGCCGCGCCAGCTCTTCAGCCAAGGCCTCGGTGACCAGTGTTTCGTGCAATCCGCGGGCTGGGTGGGTCATGGGGGTGTGGGGGATGGCATGCCAGGAGTGTAGGGGAGGGGAGGATCAGGGGGTGAGCCTGCCTGAATCGGGCTGAACCAGACAGATACGCCGCTAGGGGCCGACGGGTAACGGCGCCATAGTCCCGCATGCAAGCAATTCACCGCCACCGCCCGAATGTTGCGTCTGACTCAGGCACTATGGTTGTCACTTGACAACCATTGCGCCAGTTCCATAATGGAGTTCAATTTTGGCTCGTAGCCCTCATCCCAAGAAGGACGTGGAGGACGCAATTAGGCACGCCGAGAAGCAGGGCTGGCGCGTGGAAGTCGGCGGTGCTCATGCTTGGGGGCGGATTTACTGTCCTTACAACGACGCCGAGTGTCGCTGCGGTGAGTTCTGCATCACCAGCGTGTGGAGTACGCCTAAGAACGCGGGCAACCATGCGCGCGCTTTGCGGCGTGTCGTCGATAACTGCACAACGCACCGCAACCTGATGGACGCAGACAGGACCGAGGACTAGGCCGTGGAATACACCTTTACCCTGAAGTACCAGCTCACGCCCCATGACAGCGACGCTGACGCACTAGTCGAGCGCCTGGGTGAGTCCGGTTGCGACGATGCATTGGTGGGTACAGGGCAGCCCGGGCGGATCGCGCTGGAGTTCACCCGCGAGGCTGCCAGTGCCGAGGCAGCGGTGCGCAGCGCCCTGGCTGATGTGCGACGCGCCGTGCCGTCAGCCAAGCTGATCGAGGTCGCACCCGATATGGTCGGTTTGACTGATGTCGCGGATATCGTCGGCGTCTCCCGGCAGTACATGCGCAAGCTGATGCTGGCGCATCCCGGTAGCTTCCCTGCGCCGGTGCATGAAGGCAGTGCGTCCATTTGGCACTTGGCCGATGTATTGATCTGGCTGCAGGCCAAAGGCGGCTACTCGCCGGCACCGCAGGTTCTACAGGTGGCGCAAGTGGCTTTGCAGGTCAACGTGGCCAAAGAGGGGCAGCGGTTAACGCCGTCTGCTGCCAAGGCCTTGCGGGCGCACTTTGCAAGCGGTCCGACTTCATCAGCCCCACCCCATCGAGGCTGATATGAAAGAACTCTTTCATACTTGTAATTTAAATTAAAGAATCGTTTAATTTAATCGTTGCAGCTAAAGCGGACTTTCAATGATTCGGGACACCGGGACCTACGTCATCTCCACCACTCGGGGTGAGCCGGTGCGGGCGTTCGTGCCCCATGCTCTGCCACCTACGGGACCGGCCTTGGCGCCAGCCGTCTACGTTGAACTCAATCGCCAGGCGGAGCTGGCGCTCGCGCGCCTGGCCGGCGTGTCCGGTTTAGTGCCGTCGGTGGACTGGCTGCTGTACAGCGCCATCCGCAAGGAAGCCTTGCTGACATCCCAGATCGAGGGCACGCAGGCCACTCTGACCGACTTGTTCGATCAGGAGGCGGGATTCAAGGTCAGTAACACCAACGATGTGCAAGAGGTGACCAATTACCTGCGTGCCTTCCGCTGGGTTCAAGAGCAATTGCGTGACCCTCAAGGGCTGCCCATCAGCGTTCGGCTGCTGTGCGACGCCCATCGCTTGTTGCTCGATGGCGCCAGAGGTGCAGGCAAGCAGCCAGGCCAGTTGCGTCGATCACAAAACTGGATTGGCGGCACGCGACCTGGCAATGCCGCTTTCGTGCCGCCACCGCCGGAGCACGTAGCGGCTTTGCTGGCCGATGTGGAGCGCTTCATTCATGACGATGGGACCCAGTTGCCGCCCATGGTGAGGGTGGCCCTGATCCATGCGCAGTTCGAAACCATCCATCCTTTTCTGGATGGCAATGGGCGCATTGGCCGCCTGCTGATCGCCGCACTGTTCGAGCACTGGGGACTGCTGGCCGAGCCGCTGATGTACCTGAGCGGATATTTGAAGCAGCACCAGGCCGAGTACTACCGTCGTCTGTCGGCCATCCGTACACAGGGCGATTGGGAAGCTTGGGTGACCTTCTTCCTTGAGGGGGTGGCCGTGGCAGCGGGGGATGCAGAGCGCAACATCATCGAAGTGGCCAGTCTGGTGGCCGCTGACCGCAAGCGCCTGTTGCAGTCGCCCAAGGCTGGCCCGGCAAGTTACCGGTTGTTTGAAATGCTGCCGATGATGCCGCGCTTCACGATCGAACGCGTTCGCCGGCAGCTGGACACGAGTTTTCCGACAGCGACGGCGGCGGTCAAGGTGCTGGAAGAGCTGGGCATCGTGGCGGAAATGACGGGCCAGAAAAAGAACAGAAGTTACAGCTACCAGGCCTACGTCGAATTGCTCTCTCGCTGACAAATCCGCTCCAAGACGCAGCCGCCGCTGCCCAGGGCATGCAGTTGGGTTTGGAAGGGGAACGTAGTTCCGTTATTTCGTTGCTTTATTGCTTTAGACGAATAATTGGAACAAAGTCGCGCCATGCGCCCCGATACGCAGATTCAACGCGTCCTCGACCTGGCCCGCCAAAAAGGGCTGCTGCGCGCAATCGATTTGAGTGCCATTGATGTACCCCGCGTAGTGCTGACGCGTCTGACTGCCAGTGGACAGCTGGAGAGGGTCGGTCGTGGCCTCTACCGGTTGCCCGACGCCCCATGGTCAGAGCATGAGAGTCTCATCACCGTTGCCACCAAGGTGCCGCAGGCTGTGTTCTGCCTGCTTAGTGCGCTGCAGTTACACGAGCTGACCACCCAACTGCCACGCCAGGTATGGATTGCGATGCCGCGAGGAAGTCACACCCCAAGGTTCGACTATCCACCCATCAAGATGGTGCAGTTCACCGGTGCAGCTTGGACCGCGGGTGTTGAGGAAGTGGATCGCGATGGCATCACGCTGCGGGTCTTTGGCGTGGCCAAGACCGTGGCGGATTGTTTTAAACACCGCAACAAGATCGGGCTGGACGTCGCACTGGAGGCACTGAAAGACGCGCGTACGCGTAATAAGACATCTATCGATGAGATTTGGCGCTTCGCCAAGGTTTGCCGCGTCGCTAACGTGATGCGACCTTACCTGGAGAGCATCGGATGAGCGCGAACACTTCAAACCTTGCTGAGTCAGTTCGTGCGCGTTTGCTCAGCGTTGCCAAAGCACAGGGAGTCGACTTCAACCAAGTGCTGGTACGACATGCCTCACCGATCCACGCGCGACGCTGACCTGCTTGGGTTTGGTGCAAGCGATCTTGCATCAGTTACGGCGGTCTTCCGCGATATTGCCGCAGTCGCTGTGGATGACGGCATGGCATTTGATCCAGCCTCTGTAACGGCAGAGGAAATTCGTAAAGATGCGGCCTATGGCGGTGTCCGCGTGACAATAGATGGTGAACTGGCCAAGGCACGCTGCAAGACACAGATTGATGTTGGCTTCGGTGATGCCGTCACACCGTCGCCAGTGGATTCGGTTTATCCCGTGCTGCTCGCTGATCTTCCTGCACCTAAGCTGCGGGCTTACCCGACGTACACAGTCATCGCAGAAAAGCTCCACGCCATAGCGCTGTTGGGCATGACCAATAGCCGATTGAAGGACTATTTCGATCTGTCGGTGTTGTTGAAACGAGAAGCTATAGACGCCGAGTTGGTGGCCCAGGCGATCAAAGCCACATTCGAACGGCGCGGCATGCCTATGCCACGCGCGCTGCCGATTGGGCTGACAGACGAGTTTGCGCAAGACTCTTCTCGGCAATCCTTGTGGCACGCGTTTCTCAACAAGAATGGACTTGCTGCCGAGTCTTTGCCTGTGGTCGTGGAGCGATTACGCGTGGTACTGGCACCTGCGCTACATATCCACTGAGAGCTGCCGGCCCCCGGCTCATCTGTTGAGC
Source organism: Pseudomonadota bacterium (assembly GCA_947449495.1). GTDB lineage: Bacteria > Pseudomonadota > Gammaproteobacteria > Steroidobacterales > Steroidobacteraceae > ZC4RG30. The sequence goes on along the minus strand of CANFSB010000035.1, from coordinate 14,178 downwards.
CTGCCCCGCGCCACTCTGCGTCCACCTGTAACGCAGAGGTCCGCGCATGTACGAAATCGACCAAGACACCATGTCCGACGCCTTTCGCGCCTGCTGGAGTGCAGCCGGCAATCACCTTAACAACCAGGTCGAAGGTGGCATCAAGTTTTGGCTGCGCGCGCATCCCTATCCCCCGTACCTGGAGCATCTGTCCTTTCGACTGGGTAACCAGCTGTTCTACGTGCGCGTCGAAGACATCGACGGCGATGTGCAAGGGCCCGGTAACTCCGACGGGTTCATCACCGCAGCCACTGCCACTAATGGCGTGCCCTGCGTACTGCCCATGCGTCAGCACATCGGCGGGCAGTGGGTGGCAGCCCTGCCCGGATGGGGGCTGCTGGATGCCGACGGCCAGACACCCATTGATCCTGTGGCACTGGTCACCGACCAGAACATAGAGATGACGCCCTGGGAGGTGCAGGACCTGGCCGTGCAGGTGGTATGCGGCGCCCTGCGACGCGACGGGTTGCAGCTGATGTCCTGGCAGTCCAACCCCGACGTCGATCCCTCGATCTGGTTCATCGGCAACAGCGGCGGACCCGAGTGGGTGGTGGTGCGCAGTGCGCGCTATCCCACCAAGACTGCAGCCCGACCCAGCAACTGGGAGGCAATTGCCGAAGGGTGTTCACAGATGAGCGACACCGGGCACTTTGCGTCGGTTTTTGTGATGAGCGCGGCGCAGCCTCATGAAGGCCCTGATGAAGAACCCGTGCCGATGTGGCGCGGGCATGCCATGCAGGTAAGGTTTAAGGGGTTGGAGTAGCGCCTCAGGCGGCCTGCAACTCGAAGCTCACTCGGTGCCCCATGGCTGTAGCGATGTTGACCAGCGCGTCCAGTGAAAAGCGCGACACCCGACCTCTCAGCAGGTCGTTGATACGCGGCTGGGTGACCCCGCAGCGCTCAGCGGCTTGCGTCTGAGTCCAGGTGCTCTTCTTGATGATGGCTGTGATCTGGCGCATGAGCTCCGAGCGAGCGCGCAGGTTTGCCGCCTCCTCGGGAGTATCGGCGATGGCATCCCAGACGCTGCTGTAGGACTCCACCGCAGGTGCCGTTCTCTTGCTCTTGGTGCGCTTGGCGGTCTTCATCTAACGCTCCTTGGACAACGCAAGCCATCGGGTTCGGGCCAATTCAACATCCCGCGGGCTCGTCGTCTGGGTTTTCTTCTGGAACGCGTGCAACACAACCACCCAGTCCTTCAGGCGTGCGGTGTAGATCACTCGGTACGTCCCCGCTTCGTCCCAGATTCGCAGTTCCTCAACACCCTTGCCAATGGTCGGCATGGGTTTGAAGTCGTCAGGCTGCTCGCCGCGCTGCACCTTCTCAAGCTGGTAGCCAGCGTCTTGCCGGGCGTCTTCGGGGAACTCCCGAAGGCGCTTGAGTGAATCGCCAGCGAACCGGACGGGTTTCATTCCAGAACTATATCCGGATGGATATACACCCGCAAGCCTCGGCTTAGCGGAAGGGGGCTGCAGGACATGGGCCAGCAACTGGGAGGCGATTGCTCCAGGCGCGGCGCAGCCTCATGAAGGCCCTGATGAAGAGCCCGTGCCGATGTGGCGCGGGCATGCCATGCAGGTGCGGTTTAAGGGGTTGGAATCTGCCTGAACACAGCAGATAGGCCGATGTGCGCCGGTGGGGCGGGGCGGCAGAGTGGGGTATGCAATCCAATCCGGGTCAGGTCGTGTTCACGGCGGGCGTTGCAAGTAATCAACGTATTGCTGATTTCTCCCGATATGGGAGATACTGGCCTCAATGAGGGTGATCGCCAAGCGCAGCTTGCAGCTGTTCTGGGAGAGGCCCGGGTGCGCGGATGCCAGAGGGCCACTGCACAGCTGGTATGCGGAAACCACTAAGGCGATTTGGCGCAAGCCCCAAGACATCAAGGATCGCTATGCCGGAGCGAGCATCTGCGGTAACAACCGCGTGGTGTTCAACGTGGGCGGTAACAAATATCGCCTAGTTGTAGAAGTGCAGTATCAGGCTGGCCTTGTGTGGGTGAAGTTCGTGGGCACCCACGCGCAGTACGACCGCATCGATGTGGAGACCGTTAGTGATCATTAAGCCCATCCGCAACGACGACGATTTGCAGCGCACCTTTAAGCGACTGGAAAAGATATTCCAAGCCGCAGAAGGCACGCGTGAGGCCGACGAGCGCGATGTGCTGGTGATACTCGTTGAAGCCTATGAGGCCAAGCGCTTTGACTTTGGCGTAGTCGATCCAGTCGAGGCCATCAAGTTCCGCATGGAGCAGGATGGGCTCACCCCACGCGACCTCGAGGCCTATATCGGTCACAGCGGTCGCGTGTCCGAAGTGCTCAATCACAAACGCGCGCTGAGCCGTCGCATGATCAAGCGTTTGCACGAGGGGCTGCGGATTCCCTATGAGAGTTTGTTGGCTGAATCCAGATGAACCCAACAGATAGTCCGCTGTGCGCCGGTGGGATGGGGCGGCAGAGTGGCGCATGCCAGCAGCGCTGCACAAACCCGCCCTTGACGGCCTGCCGCAAGCCGCTACGATGTATATACCCAAGAGGATATACGTTATGGATCTGCAAGTAGCCAAATGGGGCAATAGTCTGGCCCTGCGCATCCCGTCCGAAATCGTCCGCCGCCTGGGGCTGCGCGAGGGCTCTACAGTCGAGGCGCAGCTCACCATCGATGGCAGCCTTTCCATCCGCCCCGCTCAGTGGGATCGCAACACCTTTGCGCTCGAATTGGCCGATGCCCGCAAGTCTCAGCCGCTGAGCGAGTCGGTAATCGACCAGCTGCGCACCACAACGCGGTACTGAAGTGGTTTATGTCGATACCAGCGTGCTGGTGCCGCTGTTCCTGAACGAGCCGCACAGCGCCGCCGCTGCTTCGTGGTACGCGCACGAGACGCGCGAACTGGTTGCCGCCGCTTGGTGTGTCACCGAGTTCGCCAGTGCTTTGGGGCTAAAGCAGCGCACCGCCGCAATCAATGCATCGCAAGCGCGCAGCGCATGGGCGCACTTCGAGCGTCTGGTCGCCGCAGACTTGCGCCTGTTGCCAGTAGAACCCGCTACGTTTCATCGCGCTGCCGAACTGGTGCTAACCGCTCAGAGCACCTTGCGCGCCGGCGATGCGCTGCATCTAGCGTGTGCCGAGGCAGCCGGCGCCCGGCACCTGGCGTCCTTAGACAACCTCTTGAGTCGCCATGCTCAGCGGCTCAAGATCAAGCCGCTAAAAATGGGTTAGCCAAGCTGGTAGTCTGTTAACAAACAGACGGGGGATTCATGACGAAATCGATTGCCATTGATGCAGCGGCAGTGCGCCCGCTGCGATCAGCTTTGATCGCGGCACTTGTTGCCATCACAGTGCTGCTGCCTGTTGTGCAAGCCGCTGCGCCGGCCAAGAAGTCAGAGATTTTCGGGGTGTGGCTGGGCATCGCCAGCAACAGCAATAACTTTGATGCGCAGTGGGCCAACACAGCCTATTTGCCAGCCCCGCAGTTCACTCCTTGGGGTGCAGAAAGGTCGCGTGAGTTAGGACGGCTGGGTGTCGAGCTGCCCACGCCCGGCGCCTGCGAACCGGTTAATCCATCGGCTTTTATCGGTGGGTTCTTCCCCACCCAAATCCTGCAGGGTCATAACCAGATCGTGCTGCTGAACGAATGGGTGGCTGTGCCGCGTCGCGTATACATGGACGGTCGCGGTCATCCGCCGGCCGAAGACATGCTGCCCACGTGGCAAGGTCACTCCATTGGTCATTGGGAAGGCGACACACTGGTGGTCGACACCGTTGGCACCAACGGTCGCTCGCGTCCGATCAACGGTTATTTTGCCAACAGCGTGAACGCCACACCCGAGAGCCTGAAGGTGCCACGCCTGCCCGCCAGCGAGCAGCTACACCTGATCGAGCGGTTCCGTGTGGTGGGCAAGGGCAAAGTGCTGGAAGTAGTCAAACAGGTCATCGACCCCAAGACCTACAAGAATACGTTTTCAAACACCGTGTACATGGAACGCCGCCCGGACGTTGATGTGCAGGAGTACTACTGCGACGACAATGAGCGCACTAAGGACGAAGGACATTGAACATGAAAGTAGTAACTAAGTTGAGCGTGACCGCAGCATTGGCCCTGTGCACGGGCGTGGCCAGTGCGCATCATTCCTTTGCGATGTTCGACCTGGGCAAAGATGTCACTGTCGATGCTGTAATCAAGGAAGTGCAGTTCACCAATCCGCATGTGTGGCTGCAGATCATGGTCAAAGACGACAAGGGCACAGAGACCGAGTGGAGCATCGAGTCCGGCGCGCCGGGCATGATGTTGCGCAATGGCTGGAAGCCCTCAACGCTCAAGGCCGGTGACAAGGTCACGTTGACGATGCATCCGCTGCGCGATGGCAAACCCGGTGGCAGCCTCGTCAAGGTCAAAGTGCCTGACGGTCGCACGCTGGGTCCCGGTGCGCCGCCTGCTACCTAAGATTGGCGGGGCACTGCTGGGCACTTGGCTTGCACTTAGCGCCGCGCCGGCTCTTGCCCAAACCAAAACCGGCCTGAGCTTCGAGAGCGGGTTTGCGCCCGCTCAAGATTTGACCGTGTGGCCGCTGGACATCAGCCAGGGCTACCCGCTGGTGCGCGGCCAAGTGGGTGATGTGAAGGGCGTGTTCATGCTCGACACTGGCACGCCCTGGGGTCTGCTGCTCAATCGGGCGCGTGTGCCTTTGCCCGATGCTCACTATGAGCTAAGCGGCAGTGCTGGATCGGGCGAGAAGCTGCAGGTGTTTAAGTCCGCGCGCATGCCCACTGTGGTGGTGCAAGGCAACGCCTGGCGCAACGTGCACGACGTGCATGCGGCCGATCTGGCTTTCTTTGAAAAGGGTACGGGCATCGGACCGTTCCTGGGTTTTATCGGCGCCAACTTCTTTGCCGACACCGCACTCACACTCGACTACGCACGGCGCGTAGCCGTCATCCGCAAGGTGCAACCGCAAAGCGGCACACCGCTGGCGCCGCTGCCGCCCGAGTTTGCTAGCGACACTCAAGTGGCCACGGTGCAGTACCGCGGCGATAACCCTGCCTTTCCGGTGCTCGATGCGATGCTTGGCAGTACACCAGTGCGGGTGATGCTAGACAGCGGCAACCAAGGCGTCACGTTCGATGCGGCATGGCTTGCACAACTTCGCAGCTCGGGTGCAGCACAGCCCTTCAGGCAGGTTGATGCGGCCACGACCTACCGTGCGATGCCGTTGACCATTGCGGGCATGACGGTGCCGATGGTGGACATCGTCGCGTCGGTTGAGCCGCTCAAGGTGGCAGGTCAAGCAGACCCTCAACTGGTGAAGGTCGGCTTTGGGCTGCTGCGCCAGTTCGGTGTGACCTGGAACTATCGCTTGCAGACGATGAGCTTTTATACGCCGTAGTGGTGTTCGGCAGGGCCCGGCTAACTAAAAGCTGATTGCAAACTGTTAATCTGTCAGATAACAGTTAGGGGCACCCATGAAGACATCGACCGCCATTGCTGCAGCAGCGCTACGCCCACTGCGATCTGCGTTAGTTGCAGCGCTTGTCGCCATAACAGTACTGCTGCCCGTTGCACAAGCCGCCGCACCCGCCAAGACACCCGACATCTTCGGCGTGTGGCTGGGCATCGCCAGCAACAGTAATAACTTTGATCCGCAGTGGGCCAACAAGCCCTATGCGCCGGCACCCGAGTTTACTGAGTGGGGCGCCGAGCAGTCCCGTCAGCATGGACGGTTGGGTGTTGAACTGCCCACCCCTGGCGCCTGCGCACCCATTAATCCGGCCGCCTTTGTCGGCGGCTTCTTTCCGACTCAGATCCTGCAGGGGCACAACCAGATCGTGCTGCTCAACGAGTGGGTCTCCGTGCCGCGCCGCATCTACATGGACGGTCGTGGCCATCCGCCGGCCGAAGACGTGCTGCCCAGTTGGGAAGGTCACTCTATTGGCCACTGGGAAGGCGACACGTTAGTGGTCGACACCGTCGGCACCAACGGCCGCTCGCGTGCGCTCAACGGCTATTTGGCCGGTAACGTCAATGCGACTCCCGCCGGCTTGAAGGTGCCGCGCTTGCCCGCCAGTGAGCAGATGCACTTGGTCGAACGATTCCGCGTGGTGGGCAAGGGCAAGATTTTAGAAGTGACCAAGCAGATCACCGACCCCAAGACCTACAAACAGACGTTCTCAAATACGGTGTACATGGAACGCCGCCCGGACGTTGATGTGCAGGAGTACTACTGCGACGACAACGAGCGCACCAAGGATGAGGGGCATTGACCAGGACAGCCTAGTCAGAGGCTTCAAGCTCCGATGCGTACGGCAAATCGGTAGCAGGCACCGCTATGGAAGTCGATCCCCATTTCCGACTCGTCACGGATCTCACATTGCAGGTTGTGTGACTTTGCAAAATCAGTAAAAAAGCTCTTTTTAAAAAAAAGATGGTCGGCATCCGCCGAGCTCTTCTTGTGTCCTGACCGAGGCTCTTGGCCCCGGGTGCTCCAGTACAGATCTTGCTTGTCCTCGTCATTGACCTCGAAGACAAACAGTTGCCCGCCAGGTTTAAGTACCCGCAGCTGTTCTTCCAGCGCTGCTCTTGCGTAATCCAGCGAATCGAAATAGAAAAAAACGCCAAAGGAATAGGTGCGATCGAACCGGCCATCCTCAAATGGGATGGCGGCGGCAGGGGCAACTTTGAAGTCGCCCTTGAGTTCGCGCCGCACTCGCGCAATTGCTGTTTCGGAAAAGTCGATACCGCAAATCTCTTTGCAAGGGCCTAGTTGCAACGCAAAGGCCCCAGTGCCACAGCCAACCTCTAGGACACGAAGGTCTTGCAGAGGGCCCATCCAACCGATGAAAGGGCGGGTGAGTGCCGCGTATTGGCCTGCATCAAGCAGGTCGAAACCCCCTGACTGATGCACGGCGAGCTGTTGATCTGAGTGCTTGCGGTCCCAAATCTGCTGCCAAATAGCGCCGCGGGTTGTGCTGCTCTCTTGCCTCAGATGCATGACTTAAGCCTGCGTGGCCGTTTCAAGCCCAAAGTGATTGTTGGCCCTGTGCTGCAGGTTCGCGTATCGCTCTACGACGCGTTTTTTGAGTCGAGTGCTGGATACGCCTTGCCCGTAGGGGAAATACACCACGTTGACGCCAAGGTTCTCGAGATAGTCGTATTTGCCGAACCAATCGTCGCCCACCACAAAGACATCAAACTTGAGCTTCTTTACCTTGTCGCTATGGTCTAAGGAATGCTGGGGGATAACTATGTTTGGCCAGCGCAGTGCCCGTACCAGTTCAATGCGCTCATTGAATGGAATGATGGGCTCGGACTTGTGCTGGATCACCAGGTCGTCCGTGTTGACGCCCACGATGAGCAGCTCGCCTAGTCCACGTGCGTACTCAATCATGCGCAGATGGTTGATATGCAGCATGTCGAAGGTGCCAGAGGTGTAGACCACGGTTTTCTTTTCAATCATGAGATCAGTCTCCTGACCGGCGTTTGAGATGAGCCGCTAGTTCGATAATGAGTGCGCGTACAACTTGATCCATTTCACGTGGGCCTATGTCACCGATGTGACCGACGCGAAAAACGGTTTCTGCAAGCTCGCCGCCGTTAGCTGCGACGACGATGCTGTGGTGTTGCTCGAGATGGTCGACCAACTTCTTGGCTGATATGCCAGGCATGACCTGCAACGCAGTAATAGCGTTGGAAAGGGAGGAAGCGAGTGGCTTGAGAGGCAGGCCCGCTATATTTTTACGAAAATGATTTGCGGTACGCGCAGTCTGCTGTACGAGTTGGGCCATTCCAGACTGCAGCCACTGCCCAAGTCGCAGCTCAAGCTGAAGCAACGTGTTGACTGCTGGCGTAAATGGCGTTTGGCCTCTTAGACCGTCATCGAGCATGGCTGCCACATTAAAGTAGAACGACTCAGGCTCGCGGGGCAGGCGCTGTATCGCCCGAGGAGACATCACCAGCATAGAGAGACCAGGCTGTAATCCCAGAGCTTTGTTGGAAGACAAAATAAGCACGTCAATATGCTGAGACAGCATATCTATGGTGTCTGCTCCAAAGGCGCTGATGGCATCGACGATGTGCAGCGCGTCGGTACTGCGGCAATAGCCTGCGCTGTCAGTCAGATCATACAAATGGCCGGTCGTGGTCTCATGTGCGTTGATCAGCAGTGCTGCCGCCGGGTGACTGGTGGCCGTAATGCCAGAGGCCGTCACGGGATTACGGATGAAGTTTCCGGGCAACACCTGGACCGCTCTGCGGTGTAGCGTGGCGATTTCTACAAAGCGCTTGCCAAAGGCTCCGCCTTCTACGACCAACACAGGCTGTGCTTGCCGGGTGAAATTAAGTACGGCTGCCTCCATCGCCGCCGTGCCAGACCCGGTTATAAACACTGCACGGGATCCTGCTGGCGCGTTGGTTGCCGCAAGCAGCTGGCGCTCGCAGCGTTGATGGACGCCCGAGAAGGTCGCATTGCGAAAGTAGGGTGTCTGTATGCCGCCCAGCGACAGAATATCCGGCGTCATCATCACCGGACCTGGCGTAAGCAGCAGCGGGGCTGGTGCTAGGGCGGCTTGCCGTAGCGGAGTGGTACTCATGCTATCCATGCCAGCTTGCGCATGAAGGCAATTTCACGGCGGGTAGACATGGGGAGCGAAGTTCGCTTGCCTGCGATATCAGCGTAAGGGCTGCGATCCCATTCGATGGAATGGCCGGGGTCTGGTGTTGTCCAGTTGGGTCCGTAATCGACCTCTAGATAGTGCGTAATCTCGCGGGGCATGGGGATTGATTTGCCATGCAATGGGCGATCCTGAGCAGGGAACATCTTCTGCATAGAGAGCGCCCGGCGCGGCATTGGATAGCAGGAGATACCGTCGTCTTCGACCAAGCCTATGAAAACATCAAGAGTGGGCACCACGTTCGAGCGGGTTCCCACCCACAGCTGACTAAAGAATGTGCCTTTGATTTCCCAGCCTGCTGCAACTAAGGTTTTCGTTACGGCCTCGAGCGCAGTGCTGATGTCCGGAAACTTGGCTCTATCCAGACAAATCACCACATCCAAATCATCGTCATGGGCAAGCAAGTCGCCCTGGCGTACAGAGCCGAGCGCTGCACCACCGAACACGCAGGTGTTTTTGGATAGCGGCTGCAGGGCGTTAATCACGTCAAGCGCATCTTGTAGATAGAGCTGCTTTTCTTCTTCCGTCCAGTAACGGAATGTGCGCTTCAGGCCATGTAAAACATAGTCAAGCTCAAAGCGGGAGGTGAGCCAAGGCTCTGCTTCAGCCTTGTTTCTAAACTGCAGATCAGCGTCGAGCAGCTTTTGAGCTTTTTTGATGTCCCGGCTCAGCAGGGTGTCTATCAATAGACGCAATTCTTGATGACTTTCTGAATCCAGAAGCTGGTGCACCTGCTGGCGCAACGCTTTCGTGCGCTCATGTGAGCTGTAAACAACCATCCAGTTGTCTTGTTGCCCGTCGTACTGCAGGCAGGCAACGTTGGACTGACGAATCGGTGCGACCTGCTTGATGCGGAAGCCCTGCAGCAGCGAACTGTCGAAGTTCAGCAGTTTTAGATTAATGCCAATCGCATTGGCTAGCGCTGTCACTTCTACCCGTGGCTCGCCTTGAACTGCTTCGGCATCTGCGCTCCAGATCAACTCGACAGTTGGCATCTGTTCCACGCCTTCAAAGATAAACTCGAAGGCTGTGGCTGCGAATTCTGGACTTACAGCAACCAGTAGCTCATTGGAGAGTAAGGGCACGTCCGTGTAGTCACGCTCCCATTTGGCACGCAGCGTTTTAAGCTGTGTTTTTGGTGTCGACGCGGGCATGACTTATACGCGCTCTAGTTGACCATTCATTGTTGAGGACAGGGCTTTTGCGGCGCCGAGCGCGACCTGATACGGGTTGCTTAGCGTCTCCTGCGCTTCCGTCTGGAAGTTGCTTCGGCGCATTTCGGTGTCGGTGCGTCCAGGGATGATGCAGTTGACGCGAATTCCGTCTGCAGCCCATTCCTCGCTCAGGCCTTGGGTCAGGTTCACGATGGCTGCCTTGGTCGCGCCATAGATCACATGGTCTGCCCGACCTCGTGTGTAGGACGAGGAGGCGAAGTTGAGCAGCATCCCCTTGGTTGCCTTGAGCGGCTCGTGGCTCCATTTGGCAATCCATGCTGCGCCCATGAGGTTGACAAGAATCTGGGCGGTGATGTCTTCGGACGTCTGGTCGATCAGGGGCCCTGCTTTGAGTAGGCCTGCGGAGTTGACGACCACGTCCAGAGAGCCAAGCGTCTGGACGGCCTCTGCGATAGCCATGCGCACGTGTTCTTCGTTTGAAATATCGCAGCCGTTGCTTCGGGAGCGGGAGATCACGCGGGCGCCGGCGCTGGTCATGATGTCTGACATGGCCTTGCCGATACCGGCGGTGCCGCCAAAGATCAGTACGTTCTTGCCGCGTGCATCTATACCTGGGTGTTCTTTGGATGCAGACGAGTGCCGCATGCGGAACATTTCGTCGGCAAGAATCAGATCTAGTCCGTGCGTGATCTTGATGTTTTCTTCATCGCCTTGGACGATGCGGATTTTGCCCATCGGGTTGCATTCAAGGTAAATGCCGCAATCGTCGGTGAACTGATGCAGGCGCTCCTCGCCAATCTGCTCGTAGCAATCCACCAGCGTCTTGAAGTGGAAGGCTTGGGGCGTTTGGCCGCGCAGAATATGCTTGCGCTTGGGGATCGACTGAATGTAGCCGTCGCGCTCGACAATGATCGTATCGTTTGTGGCAATCGCCACATCTACTGCTTCATTGCTTTCCAACGCATCGATGACGTCAGTGATGATTTGGGCGCCAATAAAGGGCCGCGCTGCATCGTGGATCAATACCTGCTGGGGGCAGTGTTGCGCCAGCGCTTTGAGCCCCTTCAAAGTGGAGCCTTGGCGGCTCGTGCCGCCAGACACAATGATGTTCCGATCCAGTGCGGGGATCATGGACCGGACGGTGGCCAGTGCATCAATGGGCGCAACGATGGCAAACAGGGCATAAGGCAATTGTCGGCGTAACGCCTCATAGGTGTGAACCAAGACTGGCTTGCCGGCGAGGCGGATGAACTGCTTGGGCTGGTCGCCGCCCAGACGCGAACCAGAACCGCCAGCCAACAGCACCACTGCGGTTATTTCACGCACAGGCCACCTCGCGCAGAGGTGACTTTTCAGGAGTGAGCGCAATGCTGGAGAGGGCTTCCCGTTGCTGGCACAGCAGTTCCATACGCCGTAGCAACTGCGCGTCCATTGAGCCGGGCTTGTGGCGATGTTCGGTCAGAATGTCTATGACTTTTCGCAGACGTGTGGTTTGCCGCTCGTGCAGCGCCTTGAGCACGTGCAATCTGGCGGTGACCATGAAGTTGAGGCCACCCTTATCCATAGTGGATGGCGACTCCAGGTGAGAGATATAGCCCGCGTCGGGCACGCGCCAGTTGCCAAAGTTTTCTTCTAGGTTCAAATCGACGTTGTCAGGAACGTACAGGTCTACACCCAGGAAATTGACCTGCTTGAGTGCAAATGGGGTGAAGGCGAAGGTCTGGCGATGGCCGAACAGGAAGTCCAAGCCCGTGACGATCTTGTCACCCATTTTCTTATAGAGAAAAATGTCTATCGTGATCTTGGTGGCGACATGGACGACAGCTATGTAATAGGTGTCTAAGCCCTTGAGATATTTGGCTGTGAGGTGGAACAAGTTGCTACGCCACAGGCTGTCAAAGATCTCAAATTGTTCTGTCCAGCCCATCACGCCAACATCGATGTCTTTGTCGTGGTCCAGCAGCTTGCCCTCGCGCCGGTAGCCCAGCAGGGTTCCGGATACCAGGAAGATCTTGTGGCCGCTCCTGTTCAGCGTCCGGGCCAAATCCTGCAAAGCTAGGGAGGCGCCCTCGACGGTGAAGCCGTCTTTCTTTGCGGGTTTCGCGGCTGACACTGTTGCGCTGTTTTCGCTGTCGGACTTGCTCTGAATGTAGGTTGCGATCTGCACGTCTAGCTGCGCAACGGCGGCTTGTAGTTCGCCCTTCTTGCAGAGATTTCGGGCGATAGCTTCATGCAGGGTAAATGGATCACTGCCTTTCGGATTCAGCCGCAGTAATTCAAGCGCTTCATCAAATCGCCGAGCCCGCTCCAACGCGCGCGCGCCAAGAAATCCACTTAGCTGAGCGGTCTCGTCTATTGCTCCAATGCCCAGCATTTGTCGGCGGATGCCTTTGCCACAGAGCTCATAAAGCCGCGCAAGCAGTGCATAGTCCATCGGTAGGGGTAGCACTACCGTGTCGTCCGCTTGGTCACGAAGCGCTAGGGCTTTGAGTGCCTGTACCCAAAACAGGGTCTCCTGCGGCACGCATTTGGCCTCGAGCAGTCGCACTGCGCTGGGCCAGCTGGTGAAATCGACACACAGCTCCAGGCAGTCCTGCCATGTTTGGTCGGTGCCTTTTGCGCGTTGGAGCTTTTGCGGTGTGAGCTCCTCACCGCGCATCAATGCTTCCACGGTCACTCGAAGCACGTTTCGTTCTGATAGGGCTGGCAGCGAACCTTCAAGCCGCCGCAGTTTTATGGACTGATAGCAGTCCAGCCATAGCTGCGCGCGAGTAGCAGATATTTTGTTGGCAGCAGCCAGAGTACACAGGAAGCTGCACATCTGAGCCTCGCGGCGCCTGCGCGTAAAGCTAATAGTGTCTTGAGACAGGAGCTCTTTGAGGTCGCAGGCTTCCAGTATGTCCAGAATCAACGGTTCATCGCCCTGGGCGAGTGCGTGTTTAAGGCCGCCTAGGGTTGTGTTCAATGAGTCGCTCAGTTCCATACCGGCTCCAGATCACGATGGCTAAGGTTTGCCGCCCAGCTGTGTTAAAGCAAAATGTGTGCCGCGCCGATTTTTTCTTGGCTGGTTAGGTGGTTGGCGAATTTGTGGGTAATGGATTGCCGATTCCAATTGCCGGCCGTTGGGCAATCCGGCAACAATTTGCCGGCAGATTTGCTGGCATCATTAAGGGGTTGGCGGAACGTATCTGCCCTATGACTGCGGAGAGCCCACTTTTGATGTTTGCGGTCCGACCCTTTCACCTGTTTGCACTGACCAGTTTGCTGGTCGCTGCTGCCGCCTATTCGGCCGACGTTCAAGGCGATGCGGTCAAGGGCAAAGAGCTGTTCACGGCCAATGGCTGCACGGCCTGTCATAGCGTGATGGCGCCAGATGCTTCGAAGGTGGGGCCGTTGCTGGTGGGTGTAGTGGGGCGCAAAGCCGGCACCACCAAGAGTCTGTTAGGCCCTACAGAGAACCTTACCAAATACGGTGTAATTTGGAGCGTCGAGACGCTCAATGAATTCTTGGCGGACCCCAATGCCAAGGCACCGGGCACGCCGATGGCTGGCATGCTCGTCGACGCGCAGCAGCGCGCCGACGTAATTGCTTATCTGTCTACGCTGAAGTAACCCGCTGCGCTTAGCGGCTGGCCGTTAGCGTCACGCCGCCACCCGGGCCCTTGCCCGAACCGCTGCCCAGCACATCACCGACAGACACCAGCTTGACCCACAGCGCGCCGTTGCCCTTGTAGTACGACGTGGCGGTGGCATTGCGCAGTGCGTCCATGCTGCTCTGCTCGGTGCCTTCTGTGGCAGCAGTGAAGCCTGGCAGCTCGAAGATGACCCACGAGCCCGTGTTGAGCTCTTTGATGTTCAGCGCCAAGGTGGGCCGGTCGGTGCTCACCTTGAACTCTGAGCCGGCGCGCACATTGGTCTCACCGGTGACGGTAAGGTCCTTGCCTTTACGGGTCAGGGTGACAGGCGGCAGCGGGGCGGGCGGCGTACCTGCTGCGCGAGGTGCCCCCGGGCCACCGGCGCCAGGACCGCCGGCGCCGCGGACAGCGCCAACCGTCATGCGACCGATATCGCCCTTACACACAAATGCGTTCCAAGTGGGCTTGAGCTCGCAAGCCTCGTCGGCAGCGATGCCACCGTTGATCACGATGAATGAATTAGGCACGCCACCAACAGAGCCATCCAGGTCATGGAAGACCGAAGTGCGGTAGCTGCCACTGCCGGCATCATCATTGCCCCACTTGCGCTCGATAGGCGGGAAGTACACCGGCTTGGCGTTGACGAACTTGGCACGCTGAATAGTGTT
>CANFSB010000034.1 GCA_947449495.1 Pseudomonadota bacterium | reverse complement strand
CGCTGTAAAGCAAACTCAATATAGGTCACCACCGACGCCTCTTGGCAATGCAGAGCTCCAAATATTGAAGGAGCAGCTCGCCGGCGTGAAGTCCGTTGCAGGCAGCGTTGAGGGCAATGTTTCTGTGGATCCGGCACCTGGGCTGTCGTGGCGTATCGCGAGGGTTAATGGCTTTGAAGAGGGCTGGCCCGACATGCAGGGTTGGCGCGTTAAGCAGGGCAGATTGCCTACAGCTGCGGAGTTCTCCAGAGGATCGCCTGTGCTGGTGGTTTCTGAAGCCGTCGCCGGTCGCTTGTGGCCTGGCCAGATAGCCACTGATCAGTCTTTACCGTTTCAAGGTAAGGCGGTTCGAGTGGTTGGCGTTATTGCCACGCCAAAAAGTGAAACGCCCAACACTGTCGTTGCTTCGCTATATTTTCCGTTGAAGGCCGCTCAGCGCTTGTTGAGTCGCGACACTCTCGATCAGATTCGGATCCGCACTGTCTCAGTTGGCGTTACGACGCAAGTAGCCAAGGATCTCAAAGCCGCATTGCGGCGACTGCATCAGTTACCAGAGGACACGCTCGACGATTTTCGTATCGAGACGCAAAGCCTCTCGGCCATGCCCAGCATGGGCATGGATCCGCGTTTGGCGCGATCTGTGCACTCGAACGTTGCTGGTTTCGAACAAGCTTCATGGGAAGAGATGTCTAAGAGCCTTCGTCAGGCTGGACGCATCTTTACTCTTTTGTTGGCAGGTGCTGCAGCAGTTTCATTGCTGGTTGGTGGCATAGGCGTGATGAATATCATGTTGGTGTCGGTGACAGCGCGGACAAGAGAAATTGGTTTACGCATGGCACTGGGCGCTCGCATGAAAGATGTGATGACCCAGTTCCTGGTGGAGGCCGTAACCCTTGCGTCGGTAGGTGGTGTTTTAGGGCTATTGTTGGGGTTTGCGGCCCTCCTGATTGCCCGTTACGGCCTGCATTGGTCTGCTGCAGTGTCACCGGTGATGCTCTTGATGGCCATCGCCATGGCAACACTCACTGGGATGATATTTGGTTATGGGCCGGCCCGTCGTGCGGCTGTGCTTGATCCTGTCGTTGCGCTCAAGTCTGAGTGAATACCGGAGTTCGCCATGTTTACCTTGCTGCCTATCAATATCTCCTTGGCTATCCGCTCATTGGATCGCAATAGATTCAGAACTCTCCTGACCATGCTTGGCATTGTGATCGGTGTTGCAGCGGTGCTGACGATGGTTGCTCTGGGCACCGGCGCAAAGGCCTCTGTCGAGGGAGAAGTGGGTTCGGCTGGCACTAATCTGGTGTTCGTCAAGGCTGGCAACTACACGCGCGGCGGTGAGAGCGTGGGAATAGTTGCCGGAAAAGGCGCTGCCCAGACATTGGTTGCTGCAGACGTGGAGGCGATTGCCAGTCAGGTCAAAGGAATAGAGGACATCAGCCCGGGGCTTTCGCTGCGCACTTTTGTACAGGCTGGCGACAAGCGTGAATTCATCAAGGTTCAGGGTGTGGCCACAGCTTTTGCCAAGATTTATTCCTGGAACATATCACCCGGGAAGATGTTTGATGATGCCGGCGCTGGCGGCGCTGTATTGGGCAAGGATGCAGCTGCCAAGTTGTTTGGCACTGGCGTAGATCCAATTGGTAAATCCGTCCAGGTTCGCGACTTGTCACTGCTGGTGACTGGCGTCACTGACGGTATCTCGGATGATCAGAAAGAAGTGTTGTTTGTGCCATGGGCACAGCTGCAATCCAGCCTGGGTGTACGGTACCTGGAAGGTGTTACCTTGGCTGCGGAAAAGGCTGGTGAGGCGTCACGAGTTGCTGATGATGTGAAGGCGGTATTGCGCAAGCGTCATTCGATAGTGGCTTCGTCTGCTCCATCGACCCAGGGCTATATGGCGGCTCGAGGTGGAGTTGGTGGTACTCCGGATGACTTCACTGTTGAAACTCAGGCAGCTCAGGCACTGACAAAGGGTTTGTACACGCCTGCAGCAGCCTTCGCACTGGCGAATCTGCCTAAGCTCGATGAAGTAACGCTTGATGAAATGTCGGACACGCTGGACCGCGCCAGCGGCACGATGACCGCGCTGCTTGCCAGCATTGCCGGCGTCTCGTTAATTGTCGGTGGCATAGGCATTATGAACATCATGCTCGTGTCCATTACCGAACGGACTCGTGAGATTGGGTTGCGCATGGCAGCGGGCGCACGTTCGGCAGATGTGGGTTTGCAGTTTCTTGTCGAGGCTGTAACCCTCAGTGTCGCCGGCGGACTGCTTGGGTTGGTGCTGGGTCTGCTTAGCGCCAAACTTATAGGCTGGTCGTTGGGCTGGCCGGCAACAGTGCCGTTTGGTTCGATGGTTTTGGCATTGGGTATTTCTGCGGCGGTAGGGCTTATTTTTGGCAGCTACCCGGCACGTCGCGCATCGCTGCTGGATCCTATACAGGCATTGCGAACCGAATAGTCTCGGCCGTCCTACGCCGATGAATAGCAGCCGACAGTGGGCTCTTGTCGCCTTGACTGCACTGGTAATGGCAGCAGGCGGATTCACGTCCTACCGGTATTGGCTCGCGGCACTGCCAAACGTTGAAGATGAGGCGCGTGGGTATGTGGCTGTCGCGTTGGCGCTGGGACGCTATGCTCCATCAGAGGTGGACAGCTATTTCGGACCTGCTGCGTTGCAGCGGATGCCCCCTCAGGCAGCGTCGGCAACGCTGCCGCAACTTAGTGACCAAGTGGCTCACTTACTGCGGCAGGTAAAACGGTCGCAGTCAGAAAGCCCTGAGCCACGTCGCGCGCGGCTGCTGGGCAAAATCCATGATCTGCAACGCGTCATTGAGTCGCTGAAAGCCACGCGTCAGCTGAGCTTTGATAAGCAAGCACAGCAGCTCTATGGCATTGAGTTGGCCGGTCTTGAGCTTGCAGCGCCAACCCAGTTGCTGACAGAGCTTGATCGCTTGCTGCCGGGAAGGGGGACGCTGGTAGACCGGATGAATCTCTGGCGTCAGCAGATGCTTATCGCTGCAGATCGAAGGGCTGCAGTATTTGAGCGCGCGCTGCAAGAATGTCGACTCCGAACCCAGCAGCAGTGGCCCCTCCCATCAGAGGAGTCTCTGCAGATTACATGGACTCGAAAAACGCCGGCAGCCTGGCACCGCTATCTGGGTCAGTCCCGGAGCCAGCTGCAGATTAATCCCGATGCGGTCGCATATTTTCCGACGCTTCTGTCGATGGCTTGCCACGAAGCCTATCCCGGGCACCATGTTCAGTATCTGTTGCTGGAAGAGGCGGCTGGTGAATCAGGGTTGCCGGTGGAAGACACCGTCGTATTACTGCGGTCCAGACAGTCTGTGCTGTTGGAGGGCGCCGCAAATCTGGGCGTGGAGCTGGCGTTTTCCCAGTCGCAACGCTTGGCCTTTGAACGGGATGTGCTGTTGCCGCTAGCTGGCCTCTCTGTAGATATCGCAGAAAAACAAGCAGCCATCGGACGAATAGAGGACCAGCTGGCCACCGCAATCTTGCCGATTCTTCGTGACTATCACGATGGGCGATTGAGCCGTGACGTGGCCGTGCGGCGCTTGCAGTCTGATGCACTGGTGCCCGATGCCGGGGCGCTGCTGGACTTCACCAGCAGCCTAGGTGCGTACGTCATTGGCTATACGGCTGCACGTGACCTGCTGCGCTCGGCCATCACGGATCGCGTTGCAGCAAACGGCAGTACTGCCTGGGCAGAGCTCAAGCACGTGGTAGAGCATCCCGCCGATGCAGATCTCCCTTTTCTAATAGTGGAAAAACCTAAATGAAAGTCATCGTCATGGGAGCTGGTGTAACCGGCGTCACAGCAGCGTGGTACCTGTCTAAAGCAGGTCATGAAGTGACTGTTTTGGAGCGCAATGCCGGTGCTGCGCGGGAAACAAGCTTCGGTAACGGCGGACAGATATCAGTCAGTCATGCAGAGCCATGGGCGAATCCGTCGGCCCCCTTCAAAATGCTCAAGTGGTTGGGTAAGGAAGACGCGCCATTGCTCTTTAGGATGCGTGCTGATCCAGCTCAATGGCTTTGGGGGCTGCACTTTTTGCGCGAGTGTCAGGCCAGCCGGTCGACACACAACATGATTCAGCTTGTTAACTTGGGAACGTACAGCCGCCAATGTCTGCAGTCGCTACGTGCAGAGACAGCGATTGAGTACTGCCACCTGACCCGCGGCATCATCCACTACTACACCGATCCCAAAGAGCTGGAGTTGGCGCTAGAGCCGGCGCGCATCATGCGTGAGTTTGGCTGTGACAGGCAGGTGATTAGCCCTGAAGAGGTAGTGCGTTTAGAGCCTGCTTTTGCACAAAGTGTCAAACGGCTTGCGGGTGCTACCTACACGAGTGCGGATGAGTCTGGCGACGTGCATTTGTTCACCACGCGGCTGGCAGCGCTATGTGAACAGCGCGGAGTCAAATTCCGCTATGGCGTGCGCATTCAGCGGTTGCACACAGCTGGTGCGCGCATGACCGGAGTTGAGATCGCCGATGAGAATGGCGCCTACACGATAGCCTCTGCTGATGCCTATGTGCTGTCGCTGGGCAGCTTTAGTCGTGGCATCGCCGCGACCGCTGGTCTGTCGCTGCAGATCTATCCGGTCAAGGGGTACTCGGTGACACTCCCCGTGCTCGATCCGTCGCGCGCGCCAACGGCGAGTCTGACGGATGATGAGTTCAAGCTGGTCTTTTCTAGATTCGGTGACCGGTTGCGGGTGGCCGGCACCGCAGAGTTCAACGGCTATGGTATGGATCTCAACACCACGCGCTGCGAGGCGATCGCGCAGCGCACACTGGATATCTTCCCTGGTATGAGCGAACCGGGTCTTGCGCAATATTGGACTGGCTTAAGACCCGCAACGCCAAGCAATGTGCCCTACGTTGGTAGCAGTGGGGTAAAGGGCCTCTATCTCAACACAGGTCATGGCACCTTGGGTTGGACGCACGGGTGTGGCTCGGGTCAGGCAATCGCAAACATCATGGATGGGCGCGATCCTGGCTGTGATTTCGCGTTCGCTACAGCCGCTTGAGCTCTCTATGCTGCGTCGGGAAGGAAGGTTGGTTGATCTTCCTTTCGCTTTTTCCAAATTGATGCACGCCAAGCCCCGAAATGTTCAAAAGAAGAACACTGGGAAACACAGCCATCTATAGGCCGAACCACCTATAACGATCCGGCGATAGGCGCCAAGCCTCAATAGCAGCGCTCACAAAGTAACCGGATCGATTTCTTGTGCTATGGGCCAGCAGGTGGGCAGCTGGCATGGATTCTGCAATTTCCCTGACACACATCACGCTCTGCGCAGTCATGCGCAGTGATGGGTTTGTCCAACACCATTTTCAGGGAATGCCATGAAGACACAGTCATCACTTAATGTCGCTGAAGCCTCGCTCCCAGCAGGTATGCAGGTTCGCCGCACGGTTGCCGGCATCCTCGGCAAGCCGCTGCTCATCGGCGCCGCGACGCTGTGGCTCGGGTCACAAGCAGCATGGGCTGTCGATGCGCCACCGGAACCCCCCGCTGCAGAAGAGGCAGGTACCGGGTTAGACGAATTGGTAGTGACAGGTACGCGCGTGGTACGCGACGGCTACTCCGCGCCTACGCCTGTCAGTGTCATCAGCACAGAAGAGTTACGCGCGACGGCTCCGGCCAATATCACTGACTTTGTAAACACACTACCGTCGATCGCCGGCAGCTCAACGCCCGCCAACACCTCTGGCAGTGTGAGCCCCGGCGGTGCTGGCGTTGCCGCGCTGAACCTGCGCTCGCTGGGAACCAACCGTACGCTGGTACTGTTTGATGGTCAGCGCTCTGTTCAATCTACTTCCACCGGTCAGGTGGACATCAATACCTTCCCCCAAGCGCTGATTGAGCGCGTGGAAGTAGTGACGGGCGGTGCTTCGTCTGCCTATGGCTCGGACGCTATCGGCGGTGTGGTCAATTTCATCCTGAACAAGAAGTTCACCGGTGTGAAGACCGAGCTGGAATATGGCGAAACCACTTATGCCGACAACGGCAATGTGAAGTTCAACCTGACCGGCGGCACGTCGATCATGGGTGACAAGCTGCATTTGCTCTTCAGCACCGAAATCTTTCATCAGCGTGGCGTATTCGATGCAGTTCGCGATTGGAACACCACTGGCTATTTCCCGCGCCAGAACTCAGCCGCCAATGTCACGGCAGGGCAGCCGTATTGGTTGATGGGGGCCAGCACGGGTCTTAACAGCCTGACGCCTGGCGGTCTTATCACCGGCAGCAAAACGCTGGCTGGTGCTTCGAGCACGCTGCTTAAGGGCACGTATTTTGGTGTGAACGGTGTGATGAATCAGCTGGCCTATGGCACCGTGGGCTTGGGCCAGTTCATGACCGGTGGCGATTGGAAGTACGCCACGTCCGGCATGCTGGGTACCAATACGCTTAATCCGTCGGAGGATCGCAAGAGCGTATTCGGCCGCGCCGCATGGAAGTTTGATGGCGGCACGGAGGTCTTTGCGCAGGCTTCATGGGCGCGCTACAACGGTGTCAGCTATTACATCCAGCCGACGCAGACTGGCATCACGATCAAGTCTGATAACGCCTTCCTGCCGACCGCACTCAAGACGCAGATGACCACGCTGGGTCTGCAGTCGTTCACCATGGGCACCAGCAACGCGGATATGCCTAAGTCGGGTAGCGACAACATTCGGTCCGTTGCGCGCTTTGTGGTCGGTGCATCGGGTGGCTTTGAGCTATTGGGCAAGGGTTTCAGCTGGGATGGCTACTTCCAGCATGGTGAGACCAAGACCGACGAACATCTGACACCCACTTGGGACACCGACAAGCTGACACTGGCCACCGATGCAGTGCTGTCCAATGGCAGTATCGTTTGCCGCTCGACGCTGACCGCTCCGACCAATGGCTGTGTGCCGCTGAACCGCTTTGGCATTGGCGTGGCCAGTCAGGCGGCGCTGAACTATGTTTTGGGTGAGCCGCTGCGCAATCAGCAGTTCAAGCAAGATGTGGGTGGTATCAATTTCTCGACCAACGAGATCAATGGCTGGGCCGGTCCGATTTCGCTGGCGTTCGGTGCGGAAGCTCGCAAGGAAGCGATGGATGGCCAGGTCGACCCTATCTATAGCGTAATCACGTTACCGCACTGGAAGTATGGCAACTACACCGTCACCGCCGGTGATTACAGCGTGAAGGAAGGCTTTGTCGAGACCGTCATCCCGGTGCTCAAGGGTCTGGATTTTAACGGCGCTGCCCGATACACGGATTACAGCACTTCCGGTGGTGTAACGACCTGGAAGATGGGCCTGACGTATCAGCCCATTGATGACATCAAGTTTCGCCTGACTCGGTCGCATGACATCCGTGCAGCCAACCTGAGCGAGCTGTTTGCAACCGGAACTGCCCGCAGCAATTCAGTACCCATCAATGGCGTGTCGGTTCCATTCGTCCAGAGCTTGAAGGGCAACCCGAACCTGAAGCCTGAGACTGCCGATGCGCTGGGTGCAGGCGTGGTCTTTACGCCGACTTTCCTGCCAGGATTTGCCGCCTCTGTGGACTATTACGACATCACGGTGTCTAAGGTCATCGACTCGCTTACCGCGGAGCAAACCACAAACTTTTGCTTGCTCAACGGCGTGCAGCGCTACTGCGACAACATGAAGTATCTCAACGGCGTGCTGTCGACCATAGACCTGTACTACGAGAACCTGAACAAGCTCAAGGCCAAGGGTCTGGACGTCGAAGCCTCGTACCGTCTCAATATGGCTGACATCGCTTCGTGGGGTGCCGGTGAGTTGCAGTTGCGTGCACTGGGCACGCACTACATCGAGAACATCACTGACAACAACGTGACTGCTTACAACCTGGCAGGTGCCAACGCCGGCAATACGCCAGACTGGCGCTATCGTCTGTCGGCCCTGTACAAGCTGGATTCGTGGACGATGAATCTGACGATGCGTGGCATCAGCAACGGCATCATCAGTGAGAAGTTTGTGGAGTGTGCCTCGTCTTGCGCAGGTCTTACCGACAACAAGAACTATTTCACCATCAACGACAACCATGTGGCCGGCGCAATCTATCTGGATGCTTCAATCACCAAGAGCTTTGAGTTCACAAGTGGCAAGGGTGATGTCTTCTTTGCCGCCACCAATCTGCTCAACCGTGATCCGCCGCTGGTGGTAAACCCTGACAATGCGGCTGCAGAGAACACGCCTGCGTACTTGCAGACGAACCGCAACCTGTTTGATGTCATGGGGCGCGTGTATCGCCTCGGCGTCCGCTACAGCTTCTAAGGAGCAGTACCATGAACCCCGGGCGGCAATCTATCTGCCACCGGGGTCTGGTTGCAGCGGCGATCAGCCTGGTGCTGCTCGCCGGTTGCGGCAAGACCCCTGATGGAGCGGCAAGGTCCTCGGCAACGGCGCCCACCAAGCCAACTTTGGGGATACGTCCTCAGGGTGATGAGGAAGTGAAGATCGATATGTCGCTCGTACACTCTGACGAGCTCAAGAAGGTCTACTCCTACATCGATGAACACATCGATGAGCATGTGGTAAATCTGCAGAAGTGGATCCAGCAGCCCAGCATCTCCAATACCGGTGAGGGCATGCAGGAATCGGCCGAGATGGTGAAGGGCTTCTTTGACCAGCTCGGTTGCCAGCAGACCAAGGTCTATGACGTAGGCGTTACCGAATGGGGCCAGCAGGGCAACCCGGTCGTATATGGCAAGTGCGATGAGGGCGCCGAAAAGACGCTGGTCATCTATTGGATGTACGACACGATGCCAGTGACTCAGCCGGATCTGTGGAAGGCGCCGCCTTTCGAGGGTCAATTAGTTGAACAGGCGCCGTTCAAGAAAGTGTTGATCGGCCGCGGCGCGACCAATTCCAAGGGGCCTGAGATGGCCATGTGGAACGCGCTGATGTCGATCAAGGCGGTGGCCGGCAAGTTGCCGGTAAACGTCATCATCGTCGCCGAGGGTGACGAAGAGCGCATGTCGATGGGCTATCGCAAGTTCGTGCGTGAGCACAAAGATCTATTTCAGGGCGCCGATGCGATGTGGGGCGGCGGTGGATCTGAGGGCTGCGTGTTCGTTGAGTTGATTACCAGTGGCGCAAAGTGGGGTCGTGGCCCCAACTACAGCGATATTCACGGTGGCAACAAGCGCTCTGTGGACTCACCGGCCTGGCGTCACATCAAGATGCTGTCGACGCTCGTCGACGAGACCGGCAATAAGGTGCTGATTGACGGCTTCTACGACAACATTGCACCGCTGACCAAGGACGAAGAAGAGGAGCTTCGCAACGCCTCCAAAAAGATTGACCTGAAGGTCGCGGCCAAGCGACTGGGCGTGGAGCGGTACATCTCGGATGACCCGTATACTTTCCTTAAGATGGCTCGCTACGGCACGTCGATCAATCTGGACGGCATCTGGGGCGGCAACATGTTTGCCGGTGGATCCGGAGCCATCCTGCCGAACCGCATTGTGTCGAAGCACAACTTCCGTTACGTGCCGAACATGACTGGGCCGGAGATCGTGGCCAAGCTGCGCAAGCATCTGGACAAGCACGGGTACCAGGACGTTGAGATTAACGTCGTGGGCGACGTACCTTGGGCGAAGATGAAGTACGACAATGATCTGGCTCGCGGGGTGGACGCGATGTACAAGACCTTTGGCGTGCCCCGTGAGCCTCGTGTTCCCCACGAGTCCATTTTGGGTGGCTACTGGCCCGCGTATTTGTTCGCGGGTGATGTCATGAACATTCCCATTGCAGGCGGCACGGTAGGCTCTGGTGGCAATGCTCATGCCGCTAATGAGTATTACGTGATTGAGGGAGCCGGCAAAACCTATGGTATTGCCGGCACCGAGAAGTCGATCGTTACTGCGTTGTACAACTACGCCGGCAAGAACAACCCGGCGCGGTAACGCTAAATGAAGCGTCGGGCGGTAACGGTCAGTTGCCGCCCGTCTTCATGCGCTGTGCGCCGGTCACTGGGTCGGCGTACTCGCGATTTTCCTCGCAGACATATTCATACATCTTGTAGTTGGGTCGACGCTGGTAGACCCACTTCCAGGACCACGGTGCCGTGAGGTACACGGGATCCGTCACGGTCACGGTGTTCTCGAAGTGGTCTGGGGTCAGCTTGCGGATACGCTCATGGATGCGCATTTCTGCCGAGTGCGGCGCATTGCGAAAGCGCACATAATCCTTAATGCCGACGGTGTCGACCACCAAGGTGTCGCCGTCCCACTTGCCTACAGAGTGTCCCCAGAAGCCAGGTTCTGCATCGTCCACGGCCGGCAGCTGCTCACCCATGTAGATGCGCCGGACCTGGTTATAGGCTTCTTGGATGATGGTGACCTGCTTGCCTGACTGCAGCACTTCCATCGGGAACATCGCCATCATCATCGTGGGCATGCCATCAGGCTGACAGGCGGTATAGCCGTTGGCGATGGGTTCGCCCCGCGCGTTGGCATCGGCGATTTTCTTGGTTTCTGCATCAAAGGCTACTTTGTATTGCGCCTTGAGCGGTGGCGGCGGCGCATCGGTAGGCAGTGGCACTACCGAAGGATCGCGACGCGAGTCGATGGACTGTGGGTAACGGTCCCAAGTGCCGGTGAAGTCGCGACGATCGAACTTCTGGGTGCTGGCCTTGGGCAGTGGGCCGGTTTCCTGGGCGCAGACGCTGCCCGCTGCGGTGGCCAACACGGCTGCGCAGGCGACGCGGATTAAATGCTTTGTAATGCGGTGGTGCATGACTGTGCTACTCGATGTTGGGCGGGCCAGCGGGGCCGCCGTTACCAAACTTGCGGCCATCCGCCAGCGTGACTTGTTTGAGCAGGGCGCCAGGCTCACCGGTGCGGAGCGGTGCGATGATCACCGTGATTTTGTCTTCCGGCTTGATCATGTTGAACTTCCAGCCGATGCGATTGAGGATGCCTGGATTGGCGCATTCGATGGTCCAGACGCGCGCATCACCCTTGGCATCGGTTGAGCCAAGCTCGATATAGACATGCGGGTTCTGCCAGCGGAATTCCTTGACCGTGCCAGTCACCTTTATCTGGTGTTCATGGTCGAACATGGCAAAAGAATGGTGGGCTACTGCCGCGTTTGACGCGAAGAGCAGTGACAGCAGCGCGCATAGCGCAGCCAAAGGTTTGCGGTTCAAGTCATGTCCCCCTGCGTAGTCTGTTGACCGGGTCTGCGCCCGGTTGTCCGCTTTAAGCCGGACAGCTCAACCATGCCACAAAGCTCTAGTGCACTACAGTGCGTAGTGGTGGATCAGTTGGCCGCGGCCGGCGCGTAGACACTTTGAATCTTGATGTCCTTCATGCCGGGACGCGACAACGTGCGAGTGACAGTCAGTCTGGCGCCCTTGTCTGCGGCGGCGTAGCTTTCGCGGTTGCTGCGACCCTTGCCATAGTTTTCGACCACGTCGAATATTGATCCCTGCAGGCGAATGGTGATTTTGGCCGTGCCTATTGAGTCGACCCGTGAATAGGGTTGGCCTGGCTCGAAGCGCCTTGGCGAAGTGCCGCCTTCATCGACCAACACGACATCGTCAGTGATCGACAGACGCAGTTGCGCAGGCACCTTGAGCTGGTGCTGTAGCTGGGTGCGCAGTTCCTCGCGCTGCGGTCGCAACCGCATGGGCCCCAGACCTTCTTCCAGTTCGGCGCGCTGCAGCGAAGCGATGTCATTGCCGCTGCGTATGCGCCGGACTTTCTCTTCTTTATAGCTTTCGACAGCCGCATTGATGGCGGCCGATACGTCGGTGCTGGCAGCAGTGTCCAGTACCCAGCTGGCACACAGTTTGTCGCAGCGCAGTGATTGGGCTTGAGCCGTCTGCGGCAGCAGCACCGGGCCTGCCAAGGCCAGCATGCCGGCCAGGAGCAGGGAGCTGGAATGACGCATGGTGGCCTCTTTGCGGTCTGGAGATGGTGCCCCCACTCAGAATCGAACTAAGCTCTGCGGTTTACAAAACCGCTGCATCACCACAATGCTTTGGGGGCAGGCCGCTAAGTATAGCTGGCACTCAGGGTGCTTCGTAAGCCAGCACCGCAAGACCGCGCAGCACCAGATCCGGGATCACCTGGCATCCTGCTGGCAATAAGGGTCGCAAGGCTGCACTGCCGCCGCCGGTGACATAGACCTGCGCCGACTCGCCGTACTCCAGCCGTAACTGCCGGGCGCTTTGTGCGATGAATGCCGCAGTGGCCTGCAGCGCGCCGGAGTGGATAGCCGTGGCGGTGTCCCTGGCCAGCTGCTGGGGACGCTTGACAGTGCCGCCCGCTGCACGCCGGGCAATGCCGCGCGTACCGCTCAGCAATGAATCGACCATTAGAGCCGGTCCCGGGATGATCAGGCCGCCGCGGTGCAGACCCTGCGGGCTGACCACATCCAGCGTCGTGGCTGTGCCGACATCGATCACGGCCACTGCGCAGCCGCGGCCGGCTTCATGCCAAGCGCCTACGGCTGCAACCCAGCGATCGGCGCCTAGCTTCCAGATCTCGCGATAGCCGTTGCGGACACCGGCGGCAACGGCTTGGCTGGTCGTCAATTGCGGCACGGGCAGCCCGGCAGCTTTGAAGCAGCGTCGCAGGCTGCGCTCTCGCGCAATACCCGCCACGCTGACTGCCAATATATCTGTGACTTTGGCGCGTACTGCCGCTGCAGCCACTTGGCGAAACGCGGAGCTGCCATCGCCGCTCAAGGGGAGGGCTTGCATGCGACCCAGACGACGGCGTCTGCGCACTGCCCATTTCACGCGTGTATTGCCGATGTCGATCAGCAGCTGGTTCATAACGCTTCCGCAGGGCTTGGAGTGACTGGGCGCACGGACACATCGGCCGACAGCACGCGCTGCAGACCGATGGCTGTGCTGATGAGCAGTGCGCCATCAGCATCGATGCCACGCGCACGGCCGTGAATAGTATCGGTTGCACCCTGCGCAATGACCGGCAGGTCAAGCAAAGCATCGGCGGCGTCGAAGTCGGCTCGAAATGAGACCAAGCCGGTTTGTTCAAACTCTTGCAGGCCAGCCAAGCCGTGCTGCAGCAGCGCTGCCACCAGCGTGCTGCGATTGGGCAACGTGGCGCACAGCGCTGCCAGATCAGTTGCCGTGTTGCCGCTGACTGCGACTGCATCAATCACGCTGGGCGGCAGTCGCAGGTTTAGACCTATGCCGCAAACCAGATGCACAGGGCCTCCAGCTTCGGTGCGCAGCTCTACCAGAATGCCGCCAAGCTTGCCGTGGGCACTGACTAGATCGTTGGGCCATTTGATCTGCACGCCTTCGACGCCCAGTGAACGCAGCGCCCGCAGGGCGGTGACGCCGATCACGAGCCCCAGCGCACCGCCTTGCGGTGGCAGCGAATCAAAACACCAGGACCAGGATAGGCAGACTGCTCCACCAGGCGGCGCAAGCCATTGCCGGCCCCGACGACCGCGACCTGCGGTCTGAATTTCTGCAGTCAGAAAGTCGAATTGACCCGGTTGCAGGTTGCCGCGCGCCAGCAATGCCGCATTGGTTGAGGCCAGCTGCCATTCACAGCGTCCCTCGCGTAGTCGCGAGCGAAGCGCCGGTGATAGCGCGCCGTCGATTGCATCGCTGGATAAGGCGGTGCAGGGCGCGGCCAGTCGATAGCCTTGACGCGGCAGTGCTTCGATGTTCAGGCCCAACGTGCGCAGCTGCGCAACCGCTTTCCAGACTGCGCCGCGCGTGACGGACAGTTGTGTTGCCAAGTGCGCACCGGAGATGAAGGCGCGCCAGTCGCTGCGCTCTGCTTGAGCCGCCAGCAGTAGATCAAACAGTTTCGCGACCAATGCCGGGCTACTCATGTGCGCACCTCGGCCAACATGCAGCGCACGCTGCCGCCTCCGAGTTGCTCGATCAGCGGGATGGGAACCACGCACAGCTGGTCGGTGCACGCTTCGAGCTGCTGACGCAGCACGTGTGGCAGCGATTGAGCGGCCTGGGCAGAGAGCACCAGCACATGCTGCGCGTCATCGGACGACCCGGCTCGTAGTTCGAGCATGTTGCCCGCAAAGTGCTGCAGGCTGTTTTGCGGCAGCGTCAGTACCGTGCGCCCCGACGATTGCAGCTTGTGCAGCACCCGCTGCCGGTCTGCTGCAGCGATCCAGTCCAGTCCGATGCCCGCCGCTCGGGCACCGATCCACAGCAGTACATTGGTGTGGTACACGGGCCTGCCATCGGGAGTGGCGGCATCAAAAATCACCGCTTCGTAGTCCATCAACTGGCACCACTCGCGCACCAACGATTCATCGGTGCGCGATGAACGGTTGGCATACGCCACGCGCTGCACTGCGTCGAGCACCAAGCTGCCGGTTCCCTCCAGAAACCGCCCTGCGGTTTCGTGATGCGTAAGGTCGATGCGTCGCGTTTCGACGAAGCCCAATTCGGTGGCGACTTGCGCTAGCACTTCTGGCCGTCGCTCAGCGCGCCGATTGGGCGTGAGCATGGGGTAGAGCACCACCGTGCCATCGGCATGAAAGCTGACCCAGTTGTTGGGGAACACGGCATCCGGTCGCGGCGGCAGCGGATCGTCTTCGACAACGCAGACGCGCAAACCAGCAGTCCGCAGTTGCACCACCATCGCATCGAACTCGTCACGGGCTCTGACCGCGGCATCGGCGGCCTGCGTCTGTTGCTGGAAAGCGTTGCTGGCCGCGGTTTCTGTGTTGAAGCCGAAGGCCGCCGGCCGCAGCATCAAGGCTGCCGTGGCACATTGCGCCGGCGCGGTGGCCAATCTGTATGTCGCTCGGGAACCCATCGGCAGGCATTATGGGCAGCGTGGCAAGCCAAATGACAGCGATGGGTGAAGCATGAGCCTGCTGCTGCTGGCGCTGACCGCATTGGGCACCGCCGCAGCGGTGTTGCTGGTGGTCAACTTGGGCGTGGTGGAGCGCCGGTTACGGCGCCGTCCGGCGCGCCTGTATGCCTTGGAAGATGCCGACTTCCGTCGTGCCATGGGCGTGCTGCTGGGGCCGTCGATTCTGCCCGGCAACTCAGTGGCGACGCTCTCCAACGGCGACGCCATCTTTGCCGCCATGCTGGCGGCGATCGATAAGGCTGCCAAGTCGATCTGTTTTGAAACCTACATCTATTGGTCTGGGGAAATCGGCGAGTCCTTCGCGCTGGCACTCAAGCGCGCAGCGGCCCGCGGTGTTGCGGTGCATGTGGTGATTGACTGGATGGGTTCGCGCCAGCTGGACCCTTCGCTGGAGCAGCAACTACGTGCTGCCGGCATACAATTGCATCGTTATCACCGACTGTCTTGGTATCACTTGGGCCGGTTGAATCACCGCACGCATCGCAAGCTGTTGGTGATTGATGGTTGCGTTGGATTTACGGGGGGCGTCGGTATCGCTCCACAATGGACCGGCAATGCGCAGGATTTTGACCACTGGCGCGATCTGCACTATGAGGTTCGCGGGCCTGTTGTGGCACAAATGCAGGCGGTGTTTCTCGACAACTGGATCCGCAGCACCGGACGTGTGCTCCATGGACCGGCGTACTTCCCGGCTTTGGAATCGCAGGGCGACATGGATGCGCAGATGTTCGGCAGCTCACCGCAGGGTGGTGCCGACAGCATGCAGTTGATGATTTTGATGGCGATTACTGCTGCGCGACAGTCCATCGATATCGCCAATCCGTATTTCATCCCAGACCGCATGACACGCGACGCATTGGTTGCCGCTGTGCGTCGCGGAGTAGTGGTGCGCGTTTTGTTGCCAGGCCGTCATACCGACATGCCTGTTGCGCGCCATGCCTCGCAGGGGCGTCTTGGGCGCTTGTTGCGTTTCGGCGTTCAAGTGTTCGAATACCAGCCGACCATGCTGCATTGCAAGGTGATGGTGGTCGACATGCAGTGGGTCACGGTCGGTTCGGCAAACTTTGATAACCGATCATTTCGACTCAACGATGAAGCCAACTTAAACGTATTTAGTGCAGAGATGGCTGCTCAGCAGACACGTTTGTTTGAAGCCGACTTAAGTCAGTCAACCAGACTGACTTGGAAGTCGTGGCGCCGTCGCTCGTTATGGCGCAGAGCGCGAGAGACGGTAAGTCTGCTGTTCGAAGAGCAGTTGTGATGCAGCGTTTTGCAACAGACTTTGATGCGCCACCCGATGCGGCTGTCTGGGCGCGGTGGTTCGCACGCATCGAAGCACAAAACGCAGCCATCGCACGCCAGCTGCATGGGGAGTTGGGAGGTTTGCTGACGGTTGCTGGCATGCATCTTCAGCGTCGTTCCAGTGCTGCTGTTCGCATGGCTTTGCAGCAGGCGGTACAGCGTGCCGCCGCGCTGAACCGCGAAGTAGTCGGGCAGCTGTATCCGCAGTTGCTCGAACATTTGGGTCTTGTTGCGACACTGCAGATTGCGCTGCAGGCGCGTTGTGATGCGGCGGGCTTTCGACTTGATCTTCAATTGCCCGAGTCAGTTGCAGATCTCACGCATACCAGTGTGTTGGCGTTGTATCGCGGTGCCATGCAGGCCATAGATAACGTCGTGATGCACGCTAGCGCCGATGCGGTGCAGCTTGGGCTGCAGTGCGCCGGCGGTGAGTGGCGTTTGCATGTTGAAGACAATGGCACCGGTTGTGAGCCTGCCGCAGCAGCAGCGGCAGGCGGCTCCCTGTGTGCGCTGGCCGCATGGCTCAAAGGTTTGGGTGGTGGTTTGAGGCTGGAATCTGCCCCGCACCAGGGCTGTCGAATAGAACTGTGGTTGCCGATGCAGGCTATCTGACCAAGTGGTTGTGGATCGCATAGCTGATCAGCTCTGCAGTGGTCCGCAGTTCCAACTTGGTCAGCACCCTGCTGCGATAGGTGCTGATGGTCTTGGCGCTAAGACTCAGTTGCGTGCCGATCTCGGTAACGCCCAAGCCAGCGGCTAATTTGCAAAACACCTGAAACTCACGCACTGACAGCTGCTCGTGCAAAGGCGCACTCACTGTTCCGTGTAGTCCATTGACCAGTGCATCGGTGAGCCCTTGACCCACATAACGGTTGCCGCGAGCTACGGTGCGGATGGCGCGCACAAGCTCTGCCGCCTCGGTGTCTTTGCCGATAAAACCGCTGGCGCCGGCTCGTAGCACCTGCACGCCAAACTGCGTTTCGGGATAGCCGGAGAGGACCAACACTGGCAGATCCGGCTGTGATTGGCGCACTTGCCGCAAGACATCCAGGCCCGACATATCGGGCAACGCAAGATCCAGCAACAGCACATCGCAGCTGCGCGCGCGCAGCGCCTGCAATGCTTGACCGCCATTGCCGCAGGCTGCGACGACGCGCAGCCCTGCTTGTTGATTAAGTGTTTGTTGCAGACCGGTGCGAACCAACTCGTGGTCATCCACGACCACGATCCGCAGCGGATTCACGCTTGACTCAAGGTGCGCACAAGACCGGGTGAAGCGGTCTTAGGGCATGGCATGGGCTTCCATCATCAGTCCTGTGCCGCCGCCAGACACATGCGCGACGATGGCTGTGCGCCGGTGCAGTTTGACGATGGTGCCCAGATTGATGGCAAAGGCCAGATCAACGCGCTGGCCGGCTCGCAGACCCAGGCCTGCGGTGCGCAAAAACACACCGGTTGCACTCAGGTTGACGGCCTTACACAGGCGGCGTCCTCCCTCCGGCAACAAGATGTAGACGGTGGTGCGGGCACGGTGGCGTGTATGTAATCTTCTTTCCACGACGTGAACCTGTTTGAGCCAACTGTGACGCAGTATGCAGTTTAGGTATTTGGTTAAAGGCTACCAGTTAACTTAACCTGACTAATATCGCAACTGCACGGACACCGGACAGTGATCCGACAGGCGATAGCGCCGTACATCAGCCGAACGATAGGTATGGCGCTGATAGGAGCCGGCAACCATAACGGTCTGCAGTCCGCCGCCGAGCAGGAGGTGGTCGATGCCGCTGGCGTTTGCTTGGCCCGGCCAGCAATTGGCAAAGCCCGTGCTGCCTGCAGCATCTGCCAAGGCACCGCCGGCTGCACGGTGCAAGGTATTGAGCAGTCCCTGTGGATCACCTGCTGCCAGTTCGCGATTGAAATCACCCAGCACCGCATAGCGGCCGGTCTGCGCACTGACCCACTGTGTCAGCAGCGGCAATTGCTGTTGCCACTGGTTGCAGGCGGCGACATTGGGCTTGCGCCGCTCGCGGGCGCAACCGGATTTTAGATGGACTGCCATTAGCCGGGTTTCGCGCGGCGTACCGGGAAACAAAGTCAGTACCGCGCCGCGGCGCAGGCGCCCGCCCAGAGCCAATGGCAGGTAGTCGGGTTCGCAGCGGTAAGCAAGGCCGCGACGGATCGCAAAACCGACATTTTGTGGCGCTCTGCTGCCGGTCATGCAAAAGCGATAACCGGGCAATACGCGCGCAGCGGTGTCCTGGTCTTCGACTTCCTGCATCGCCACCACGTCGGCATTGAGCTGCTGGGCATAGCCGGCCAAAGCCGCATAGTCGGCGCTGCTGCGCGTTTGATCCAGGGCGACGTCGCAGGGCAGTTCTGGTCTGGCACCGGCAACGCAGGCCGCCTTCGCCGTCCGACTGGTTTGCGGTGAGACCAACCATTCCAGGTTCCAAGTGGCCAGCCGCAGTGTTTGTGCGCCTGCCAAGGCCGGTAGCAGCAAAATGCCAAGGCCAACCAGCATCACCGTCAGGCTGCTGGGGCGCGTCATGGCTTCAATCGTTGAGAAACGGCCGTATGGCGGCGTCGAAGCGCGGCAGATCGACCAGAAACGCGTCGTGACCCTCGATGCAGGGCAAGCGGGCGAACTCGGTGGTGACGCCGGCACGATCGAATTGCAGAGCGATCCAAGCTTGTTCATCGATTGAGAACAGAAAGTCTGAATCCACGCCAATAACCAGCGCCGCTTCGATACCCGAGCGAGCCAGGACCTCTGCGGGGTCACCATGGCTGGAGAGGTCGAAGCAGTCCATCGCGCGTGACAGATACAGATAGCAGTTGGGATCGAAGATGCGCACGAAGCGTTCGGCCTGAGCTTCCATATAGCCCTCCACGGCAAAGCGCGGCCCGAAGCCTTCCGGCACACGCTGGCGCGCCTGCTGTACCGCACGTTCGCCGATCGCGCCCGGTGCGGCACGCGCAAAGCGGCTGCGCCACTCGTCTGCCGAGCGATAAGTAATGGTGCCCAGCTTGCGCGCGATACGCATGCCGGCGCGCGGACCCTGTGCCGGGCTGGCGTACTGGCCTTGACGCCAATCCGGATCGCTCATCACGGCCTCACGCTGCACGGCACGCAAGGCGATGGCAAAGGGCGATGCGGCAGCGGAGCCTGAGATGCTGATCAGTTTGCGGGTCTTGCCCGGCAGGCAGGCCGCAAAGGCCACTGCGACCATGCCACCCAGCGACGGGCCGATCACTGCCGCAAGCTGTTCTATGTCGAGCGAGCGGGCCACTTCCCAGCCGGCACGGGCGATGTCCTCGACGGCGATTTCCGGGAAATCGAGCCGCCAGGCTTGCCCGGTACGGGGGTTGATAGACGCCGGTCCGCTGGAGCCAAAGCAACTGCCCAGCGAATTGACGCAGATGACGAACCAGCGGTCGGTGTCGATGGCCCGGCCGGGGCCGATCATCTGCTCCCACCAGCCCGGATCGCGGTTGCCCGGGTTCGAGGCGGCATGGGAGGTGGGCGACAGACCGGTGAACAGCAACATCGCGTTGTCGCGAGCTGCGTTGAGCTGGCCCCAACTCTCGTAGGCAATGACGCCGTCGTGCAGTTCGCCGCCGCGCCACAACGCAAACGTGCTCGGCAGCGCCGCGAGTTTCACGGCGCTTTCGGGCTCGGCGTCGGGCTTGCGGACTTCTGCCTTCAAGGTTCCGAATCCGACCCGTCTGGGATGCCGTCGAACAACGCTGTGGAGAGGTAACGCTCGCCGGTATCGGTGGCTACTGCCAGTAGCACACTGCCCGCAGGTACTTCACGCGCCAGCTTGAGCGCAGCGCCAACGCCGGCGCCCGACGAGATGCCCACCAGCAGGCCTTCCTGGCTGGCCAATGAACGTGCCGTGGCAATGGCCTCGGCATCGCTGATTGTGATCAGCTGATCGGGTACGGCGCGATTGAGCACGGCGGGGACGAAGTCCGGGGTCCAACCCTGCACTTTGTGCGGAGCGAAGGCCTTGCCAGCCAGCAACGCAGCGTTTTCCGGTTCGGCGGCGACAATCTTGACCTCGGGGCGCGCCAGCTTGAGCATTTCGCCCACGCCGGTGATGGTGCCGCCGGTACCCCAGCCGCTGACAAAATAGTCGAGCCGCCGACCGGCGAAGTCGCTGAGGATCTCCGGGGCAGTGGTGTTGCGGTGATAGGCCGGGTTGGCCGCGTTCTCGAACTGCCGGGTCAAATACCAGCCGTTCTTGGCAGCCAGTTCTTCGGCCTTGCGCACCATGCCCGTACCGCGCTCGGCGGCCGGCGTCAGGATGACCTTGGCGCCGAGCATGCGCATGATGCGCCGACGCTCGATAGAGAAGGTTTCGACCATCACGGCGACAAAGGGATAGCCCTTGGCAGCGCAGACCATTGCCAGCGCAATGCCGGTGTTGCCGGACGTGGCTTCAATGACGGTCTGACCTGGCTTGAGCGCGCCACTGCGCTCCGCATCTTCAATGATGGCGATAGCCAACCGGTCTTTGACCGAGGAGGCGGGGTTGAAGAACTCGCACTTCACATAGACCGAGACGCCGGCGGGTGCCAGACGCTGCAACTTGACGATCGGTGTGCGGCCGATAGTGCCCAAAATGCTGTCGTGGATCATGGCGAGCTCCCGGTTTGGTGGGGTGGAGGACTGTATAGGGTGGCAGTGACAGGCGATAGATGGTTGCGGCGTCAGACATCGGTTGATAACAACTTGTTATGATGTTCTCCCTGACCCACTGAAGTTGCCTTGCGACCATGAATTTCCACCAGTTGCAGTACGCGATCGCCATTGCCCGCAATGGGCTGTCGGTGACCCAAGCGGCCGCGTCGCTCGGTACTTCGCAGCCTGCCATCAGCCGCGCCCTCAAGGCACTCGAGAAAGAGCTGGGTTTCGACCTGTTTGTGCGTGAGGGGCGCGCGTTTTCCCGGGTTACCCCGGAAGGGTTGCGGGTACTGGAGTTCGCTGGCCGTGCGCTGGCCGAAGTCGAAAGCCTGCGGACCGTGGCTGCAGATCTCAATCAGGATTCGCGCGGCACGTTGTCCATCGCCACCACCCACACGCAGGCGCGCTATGTCCTGCCGCCGGTGGTGCAGGCGTTTCGCAAGCGCTACCCGGACGTTGATCTGCACTTGCACCAAGGCACCTCCGAACAGATTTCCGAGATGGTCGCTTCGGATCGCGTGCAGTTGGCCATCGCCACCGGCTCCGAGGCGCTGTTCCCAGAATTGGTATTGCTGCCGGTGTATCGCTGGCATCGCCAAGTCATCGTGCCCAAGCATCATCCGCTGGCGCGTGCTGGCGCCGGCAAGCTCACGCTGCAGCAGTTGGCGCAG
Organism: Pseudomonadota bacterium; assembly: GCA_947449495.1. GTDB lineage: Bacteria > Pseudomonadota > Gammaproteobacteria > Steroidobacterales > Steroidobacteraceae > ZC4RG30. The sequence continues at coordinate 1,825 of CANFSB010000034.1, read as the reverse complement.
TTCCCGCTGGTCACCTATGTGTTCAGCTTCAGCGGGCCGTCCTCGCTCGAAACGCTGTTCGCACGTGAAGGTCTCAAGGCGCGCGTGGCACTGACTGCTCGTGATTCCGATGTCATCAAAACCTACGTGCGATTGGGCATGGGCGTGGGCATCGTTGCCAGCGTTGCCTTTGATCCCGAAGAAGACAAAGACCTCGTCTTAGTCGAGGCATCGCACTTGTTTCCGATCCACACCACCTGGGTCGGATTTCGCCGCGGCACGTTGTTGCGCAATTTTGCCTATGAGTTTTTGCAGCTGTTTGGCAGCCACCTCACGCGCCGGCTGGTTGATCGGGCCATCGAGGCGCGCGATCCTGACAGCAAGGCGCAGCTGTTTGGACGTATCGCGCTGCCCGTAAAGTGAGCGAACGCATTCAAAAGCTGCTGGCTGCAGCCGGTATGGGCTCGCGCCGCGGCATCGAAATGTGGCTGCGCGAAGGCCGGATTCAAGTCAATGGCGTGGTTGCCGGTCTGGGTGATCGCGCTTCGGCAACCGATACCATCCTGATCGACGGCCGGGCGGTGGTGCTGGCAGTGCCGGCTGCCGGCCCGGTGGATCGTCAGGTGCTGCTCTATCACAAGCCCATCGGCGAGATGACCACGCGCAGTGATCCGCAGGGCCGCCCGACGGTCTTTGAGCGGTTGCCGCCGCCGGACACCGGGCGCTGGGTGGTAGTGGGGCGCTTGGACGTCAACACGTCCGGGCTGTTGCTGTTTACCAATGACGGCGAATTGGCTCACCGGCTGATGCATCCGTCGTTTGAACTGCGCCGCGAGTATTTGGTGCGGGTACGCGGCAATCCGCCCCAATCGGCGCTCGATGCCATGCTGCGCGGGCTCAACTTGGAAGACGGCATGGCCAATTTTGACGAATTGCACCCTGCGGGTGCGTCAGAGGGCCACAGCTGGTTTCGCGTCGCTCTGCATGAAGGTCGCAACCGGGAGGTGCGGCGCCTATGGGAGGCTGCCGGCTATGAGGTCAGCCGCCTCAAACGCCTGGCCTACGGCCCCTTCAGCCTGCCCGAAGACATGCTGCCGGGTCGGTGGCAACTGCTGGACCCAGATGCTATCGCCACGGCAACAGCGCTGGTCCCCCAGTTACCTCCCGGAAGGACCTCGGAATCAGCAGATTCTATTGACTAAAGCGCATTTGTGCGTTGACACCAGACCCCGGGGAAATCAGAATACGCGGCTCGGCTTCGCGGAGGGGTACCCAAGCGGCCAACGGGAGCAGACTGTAAATCTGCCGGCTTACGCCTTCGTAGGTTCGAATCCTACCCCCTCCACCATCGGAGCCGGCGTGGACGACGAGCATCGGAGTCGCGTGCATTGCTTGGCGGGTGTAGTTCAATGGTAGAACCTCAGCCTTCCAAGCTGATGACGTGGGTTCGATTCCCACTACCCGCTCCAATGCGTAGCGGTGAGGGTGCCTGGAGTCTGCGTGGTGATGGCGGGCGGATGCAGTGGTTTTAGGGACGGCGTCCGGTTGCGAACGCCCACGTAGCTCAGTTGGTAGAGCACGTCCTTGGTAAGGACGAGGTCAGCGGTTCGATCCCGCTCGTGGGCTCCACCGAGATGAAGTTGAGTTTAGGTTTCCGGTTAACAGCGTCTGAACACGTTATTTAGAGGGTTCTTACCGTGTCCAAAGAGAAATTCGAGCGCAGCAAGCCGCACGTGAACGTGGGGACTATTGGTCACGTTGACCATGGTAAGACGACGCTGACGGCGGCGCTGACCAAGGTGATGGCCGAGATGCACGGTGGTGCGTTTATGGCGTATGACCAGAT
>CANFSB010000033.1 GCA_947449495.1 Pseudomonadota bacterium | reverse complement strand
TGCTGCGATGGAGCCGCTCAATGCCACAGTGCGAATTGCCGACGGCCACTGTGAAGTGTGGGCAGGCACACAAGATCCGCTGTCGGCGCGTAAAGTTGCCGCTGCAGCTGCTGATTTATCTAAAGACAACGTCACGCTGCACAACATGGCATTGGGCGGCAGTTTTGGCCGCCGCTTGCCCGGTGCATTTGATTACATTGATCAGGCCACGCGCATTGCCAAGGCGATGTCACCCGCACCGGTCAAGCTGCTGTGGTCGCGCAGCGAGGACATGCAGCACGATTATTACCGGCCTGCGATGGTCGCCACGCTGCAAGGCGGTGTGGATGTTGCTGGCAAGCTGACCACCTGGCGTGCGCGTTATAACGGCGGTGCAGAAGCACAGGCCGGCATGCCGCCGTACCAAATCGACAACCTCGATCTGCGCAGCAGTAGCTATGCAGCGCAAAGCGTGCGCGAAGGCTCTTGGCGTTCGGTGGCTTTTTCGCAGCAGTGCTTTGTCATTGAATCGTTCATCGATGAGCTTGCTCACGCAGCACAGCAGGATCCGCTGGCGTTTCGCATGGCTGCACTGCAACACGCACCGCGTCATCGTGCGGTGCTACAAGCCGCAGCAAAGCGTGGGCAGTGGGGCGAGCCGTTGCCGTTAGGCCAAGGTCGCGGCATTGCACTGGTTGAGGCCTTCGGTTCGTTGTGTGCACAAGTAGCGCAGGTGCAAGTCGATGCCAGCGGCGGCATTAGTGTGCTGCGCATGGTGGCTGCGGTGGATTGCGGTGCAGTCATTCATCCAGATGGCGCGTTAGCCCAGATGCAGGGCGGCATGCTGTTTGGCGTATCGGCTGCACTGTATGGCGAAATCACGCTTGCCCAGGGGCGGGTGGTGCAAACGGGTTTCGGTGATTACCCACAACTGCGCATCGATGCGGTGCCACAAGTGGAAGTGGAATTTTTACAATCCAACGCCCCTTTGGGTGGGCTGGGTGAGCCCGGCGTGCCGCCAGCTGCGCCGGCTTTGGCCAATGCAATCTTCGCTGCTAGCGGGAAACGGCTGCGGGAGCTGCCCCTGCAGCGGGCGCTTCGCGAGGCCTGAAGGCCGCCAATCGGGGCTCCCTTGAAGGCTGTTTGTGAGCAAACAAGCCCAAGTGCCGGAATCACAAAGGATAAGCGTTCCAAGAGCCGCCCCACTTTGAGGCGGCGCGCGTAAGTCTTTGTGCCTACGGCAAATTAACCCTGCAATTTCGTTGACAGCAGCGCCTAACGGTTCATATAGTCGCCTCCAGTGGGAGCAAGTGGGGCGAAATGGGCGACCCCCCAGTGCATGTCATGTTCAGAGGCGCATCCAAAGTCACGATGGACGATAAAGGGCGAGTGGTTATCCCCACGCGCTACCGCGCCCTGTTGTCTGCACAAAGCGGCAGCCGGGTGGTGGTTACCGTCGATCGTGACCAGTGCCTGCTGATCTATCCGACCGGCGAGTGGGAGCAGATCGAGCAGAAGCTGATGAGCTTGCCGACCTTGCATCCCCAGTCGCGCCGTTTGCAGCGACTGATGGTCGGCCATGCCACGGATCTGGAGCTGGACAGTCACGGGCGCATCGCCCTGACACCGGAGCTGCGCGCCTTCGGCGGCTTGTCGCGCACGGCCATGCTCATTGGCCAAGGCAACAAGCTTGAGTTGTGGGACGAGGCACGCTGGAACGAGCAGCGCGATGCCTGGTTGCGCGATGAGCAGGCCACCACCGAACTGGCCACCGAACTCGATTCTCTGTCCCTGTAATGTCTGCTTCGCGGGAGTCGCTGCATTGGTTGAACACGTACCGGTGCTGCTTGACGAAGCCCTCGATGGCTTGGGGCTTGGCGACCACGATGACAGTGGCGATCGCGCCGGTCTCTATGTTGATGCAACCTTCGGACGTGGCGGCCACACGGCACGCTTGCTTGCGGCCTTGGGGCCCGAGGGGCGCGTGCTTGCCATCGACCGTGATCCGCAGGCCATCGCCGCGGCCGCCGCGACTTTTGCCGCTGAGTCGCGGTTGCAGGTTGCCCACGCGCCCTTTGGTGAACTCGCCGCGTTATTGCACGAACGCTTCCCCGGTCGTCCGGTCCGTGGCGTGTTGTTCGACCTCGGTGTCTCGTCGGCACAGATCGATCAGCCTCAGCGCGGCTTTAGTTTTCAGACGGAAGGTCCGCTCGACATGCGCATGGACCCCACGCGCGGTCGCAGTGCTGCGCAGTGGTTGGCTACAGCAGATCACGCTGAGATCCGCGACGTGATCTCGCGCCTCGGAGAAGAACGCTTTGCCAGTCGTGTTGCCAGCGCGATTGTTGCGGCGCGCGATGTAGAGCCCTTGCAGACTACCGCGCAGTTGTCGCGTCTGGTGGCCGGTGCAGTGCGCACCCGGGAACCGGGAAAGAATCCTGCGACACGTAGCTTTCAGGCTATCCGCATGCACATCAATGATGAGCTGGGTGAGATTGAGCGCGGTTTAGCCGGCGCGCTACGGGTGCTAGCGCCGGGTGGACGTTTGGTAGTGATCAGCTTCCATTCGCTGGAAGACCGCTTGGTCAAACAGTTCATGCGCCGCGAGTCGCAACCGGATCCGCAGCTGGCCAAGTTGCCCATGTTGCCGCCGGGTTATGCGCCGCGCTTGGACTTGGTGGGTCGTAAGCACAAGGCTGGTGACGACGAGTTGCGCGCCAACCCTCGTTCACGCAGTGCCATCTTGCGCGTGGCCGAACGCACGGAGGCTGCATGACGCTCAGCGGTCCGCGCAGCGTGGTGATGCTGGGAGTGCTGTGGCTAGCAGCATTGGGCAGTGCTGCCGGTGTCGTATGGGCCAAGCATCGCTCGCGAGAGCTGTTTATTGAACTGCAGAAGCTGCAGGTGCAGCGCGACACGCTTGAAATCGAAGCCGGTCAGTTGCTGCTGGAGCAGAGCGCTTGGTCGGCTCATGCCTTTGTTGAGCAGATTGCCACGCAACGCTTGCACATGGTCACGCCGCCGCAGCGTGCTATCGACATGGTGCAACCATGAGGCCGACGCGTGGTGGGCCGAACCCGTCGTTCAAGGCGCGCGTGTACGTTGCGTTTGGCCTGCTTGCCTTTGCGGCAAGTGCGCTAGTGGCTCGTGCGATTGAGCTGCAGCTGGTGCAAAACGATTTTTTGATTTCGCAGGGCGATCAGCGCCATCTTCGCGAGGTGACTGTGCCCGCGCATCGCGGCGTTATCTTTGACCGCAACGGCGAACCGTTGGCGGTCAGTACGCCGGTGGAGTCGGTGTCGGTGCGGCCGGCCCAATTGGGGACCGATCCGGAACAGTGGTCGCAGCTGGCTGTTGCGCTCAATCGGCCAGAAAACGTGATGCACGAGCAGCTCTCGGCTCTGCAGGGACGCCCCTATGCGTATCTGGGCCGCCATATGAATCCAGCTGACACGCGTGCCGTGCGCGAGCTGGATTTGCCTGGAATCGAAGTCAATCGCGAGTTCCGTCGCTACTACCCGTCTGGCGAGGTCGCCGGTCATCTGCTGGGCTTCAACAATATTGACGACGTTGGCCAGGAAGGCATTGAGCTCAATTACGATCATTGGCTTGCTGGCGATGACGGCCGCAAACGTGTGTTGCAGGACAACAAGGGCCGCCACATCGAGGATGTCGATAGCTTGTTACCTGCAGTGCCCGGGCGGGATCTGACACTGAGCATCGATATGCGCATCCAGTATCTGGCCTATCGCGAATTAAAAGCCGCGATCCGTGATCAGCAAGCCGCATCCGGTTCGATGGTGGTGCTCGACGTCACCACGGGTGAAGTGTTGGCGATGGTTAATCAGCCGGGCTTCAATCCCAATGATCGCAGCCAGATGCAGCCCAACGCCTATCGCAATCTGGCGGCGGTAGACATGCTGGAGCCGGGATCGAGCATCAAGCCGTTTGTGATGGCTGCTGCGCTGGAGTCGGGCAAATACAACGAGAACAGTCAGGTCGACATTCACGAAGGATTTGTGAAGGTCGGCACCAAGGTCATTACAGACGAACACCCGCTGGGTATTGCGTCGCTGTCGACCATCCTCGCCAAGTCATCCAATGTGGGCATGAGCAAAATCGGTCTCTCACTGGAGCCGCGTCAGTTGTACGGCATCATGCGTGGACTGGGCTTTGGTCAGACCACTGGTAGCGGCTTCCCCGGCGAATCCCAGGGCAAGCTCAACAAAGTCGAGGACTGGCGCCCGATGGGCATCGCCTCATTGTCTTATGGCTATGGGTTGTCGGTAACGCCGCTGCAGTTGGCCCATGCCTATGCCACGATTGGCGCAGGCGGGCTGTCACGACCAATCTCGCTGCTGCGCGTTGATCAGCCCGTGCAGGGCACTCGTATCGTCAGTGACAGTACTGCGCGCAAGCTCATCGGCTTGCTCGAGACCGTCATCACTCCTGCGGGAACCGGCAAACAAGCCGCCATTGCCGGTTATCGCGTTGCCGGTAAGACCGGCACGGCCCGACGTGTACTCAACGGCGTGTACGCGGATCATCACTATGTCGGTGTGTTCGGTGGGATGGCGCCGGCGACTAATCCGCGTTTGGCCGCCGTCGTGGTGATCACCGATCCGCGCGCCGGCCAGTATCACGGTGGCGAAGTGTCAGCACCGGTGTTTTCGGCAGTGATGGGTGGTGCGCTGCGTCTGATGGGTATTGCTCCAGACGATGCCACTGCAAAAGACCCCGCTGCGCCTGCTCAGACGCTGGTGAGCCGGTGAAACTGTCGGACTTGCTGCGCGGTATCGCGCCGGTTACGCGTGATGTCGAACTGCGCGACCTGTCTCTTGATACTCGTACGCTGCAGGCTGGGGACGTGTTTCTGGCCTGCGCTGGCACGGCGCGGCATGGGCTCGATTTTCTCGCTGTTGCGTTGGCGCGAGACGTCGTAGCGGTGTTGTGGGAGCCGGCAGCAGGTATCGCCGCACCGCAGTTGCCCGCCCAAGTTGTGGGGATTGCCGTGCCGGGCTTGCATACCTTGGCAAGCGAATTGGCTGCACGACTGCACGGTGATGCTTCGCGTCAGTTGGCAGTGATCGGTATTACTGGCACCAACGGCAAGACCACGACGGCTTGGTTACTTGCGCAGGCGCTAACGGCTTGCCAAAGACCCGCTGCGTATCTGGGTACCTTGGGTGCAGCCTTTGAGGGCAATTTGCACGCAGGCGAGCTCACCACACCCGATGCGGTGACCTTGCAGCGCCAACTGACAGAGTTTGCGCAACAGGGAGCCACGTCAGTTGCTCTGGAAGTGTCGTCACATGCTTTGGTTCAGTCACGTGTCAGCGCAGTTGCGTTTACCGCTGCCGTGTTCACCAACCTGAGCCGCGATCACTTGGACTATCACGGCACGATGCAGGCTTATGCCGCTGCCAAGACGCGTCTGTTTGAACGTCCCGAGTTGCAGTTGCGCGTGATTAACGCTGACGACGCACACGGAGCTGTGTTGTTGGCGCGCGCTGATGCAGGGCGCGCCATCGCCACCACGCGCAATCCAGACTTTGCTGCGCCACAGGGCTGCGATTGGTTGCAGGCAGTAGAGCTGAGCAGCGAGGGGCAGGGCGTGACGTTTACGCTGCGCTCGAGTTTTGGCTCTGCTCAAGTACACACCGCGCTGCTGGGTGACTTCAATATCGACAACTTGCTGGCTGTGCTGGCCGTGCTGCTCGGTAGTGGCGTGCCGGTGGCGCAGGCTGCGGCGGTGGCCGCTAGTCTGCAGCCGCCGCCGGGTCGCTTGCAGCGCTTTGGTGGCACCGACCAGCCCTTGGTTGTTGTCGACTACGCCCATACGCCTGATGCGTTGCAAAAGGCGCTACAAGTCCTACGCGCGCACTGCAATGGTCAGCTGTGGTGTGTGTTTGGTTGTGGTGGCGAGCGTGATGTGGGTAAGCGCTCACAGATGGGTCGCGTTGCTGCCGCTGTGGCAGATCGCTTGATCCTTACCGATGACAATCCGCGTGGCGAATCACCGGCAGCTATCACCGATGCCATTCTTTCCGGCATTGACGCTGTGACTGCCAGTGCTCGGGGTCTGCGCGTGATCCATGACCGCAGCACCGCCATTAACCGTGCTGTGCAAGATTGTGCAGCAGGTGATGCGGTATTGGTCGCTGGCAAGGGTCACGAGGACTATCAGCTGATCGGCAGCCAGCGTCTGGCGTTTAGCGATGTTCGTTGTGTAGAAGATGCGCTGGCTGTGCGGAGAGCCGCATGAATCGGGACGTGGCCGACTTCGCACGGTTGTGTGGCGGTCGCTATAACGGACCGTCGCTGGCCTGGAGCGCGGTCTGCAGTGATACGCGCAGCTTGCAGCCGGGCCAGTTGTATCTGGCTTTGCGCGGCCCGCGCTTTGATGGCAACGCCTTTGTCGCTCAGGCTGCGGCGGCAGGAGCAGTTGCCGCAGTTGTCGATCGACCTGGGCTGACTGCTGATCTGCCCTTGGTTCACGTCGATGATGTGCAGGCGGCGCTGACGCGCGCTGCGTCAGGCTGGCGCTCCCAGTATCCGGGTGTGGTGCTGGGCATCGCCGGCAGCAATGGCAAAACCACTACCAAAGAGATGACCGCGGCCATTCTTGCGCGTAGCGGGCAATGCTTGGCCACGCACGGCAACCTCAACAATCACATCGGTGTGCCGCTGACGCTGTTGCGTCTTGAGTTGGCCGATGAGTATGCGGTCATCGAGATGGGCGCCAATCGTGCCGGTGATGTTGCTGAGCTGGTGGCGCTGGCAAAACCGCACATCGGGGTCATCACCAATGCCGGCGCTGAACATCTAGAAGGCTTCGGTGATTTGCAGGGCGTAGCTCAAGCCGAGGGCGAAATGGTTGCGGGTTTGCCTGTTGAAGCCACTGCGATCATCAATGCAGATGATGACTATGCAGCGCTCTGGCGCTCTATGACCTCTGCCTGCGTTGTCACTTTTGGCCTGTCTGCTGCTGCAGACTTTCATGCAACTGACCTCATCGAGGCGTTGGAGCCGCAAGGTTTTGTCCAGCGCTTTACATTGCATACCCCGCAAGGCACCGCTGCAGTACGACTTAACGTCGGGGGGCGCCATAACGTATCCAATGCACTGGCTGCTGCTGCTGCTGCGGTCAGTGCTGGCGCTACTTTGCAGGATGTGGTCGACGGCCTGGCATCGTTGCATCCGGTACAAGGTCGTCTGCAGCCGCGTCTTAGCCGTCACGGCGCAACACTCATCGACGACACCTACAACGCCAACCCGGATTCGGTGCGCGCCGGCATCGACGTGGTAACAGGCTTGGGCAGTCAAGCTTGGCTGGTCCTTGCCGACATGGGCGAGCTGGGCGAGTACGCGCGCGAGAGTCATGTGCAGGTAGGTAGCTACGCCCGGGCGGCAGGGATCACCCGATTGTTTGCCAGCGGCGAACTGAGTCGACTGGCTGTCGATGCCTTTGGTAGCGGCGCCACCTGGTATCCGGACGTGCTTGCGATGGGCGCTGCCGTTGATGCCCAACTGCATGCAGATATTTGCGTGCTGGTTAAGGGATCGCGTTTCAACCGGCTGGAGCGTGTGGTAGCCACGCTGACCGGCACGCCCGCACCGACGGAGCATTGACAGATGCTGTATTGGCTCGCCAAGCATTTCGCAACGCAATACAGCGTGCTCAACGTGTTTTCCTATCTCACGTTGCGCGGCATTCTCTCGGTGGTGTCAGCACTATTGATCTCGCTGGCTGTCGGTCCGGCAATGATTCGTCGCTTGTCGCGCGATCAGATTGGGCAGGTCGTCCGTGATGACGGGCCCCAATCGCATCTGTCAAAAAAAGGCACACCGACCATGGGCGGTGGACTCATCTTGGTGGCAATCTGTGTTGCAACCCTGTTGTGGGCTGATCTGACCAACCGTTTTGTATGGCTGATTCTGGCAACCACGTTGGCGTGTGCGGCCATTGGCTTTTTGGATGACTACCTTAAGTTGGTGGTCAAGAGTCCACGCGGTTTGCCTGCACGCTGGAAGTATCTGCTGCAGTCGGTGGTTGGGCTCGGTGCGGCGCTGGTGTTGTGGTACACGGCGCGTGTGCCGGGCGACACAACGTTGTTCCTGCCGTTCCTGAAAGGCTTTGCACTGCCTCTGGGTGGTGTGGGCTTTGTAGTGCTTTCCTATTTGATGATTGTCGGCATGAGCAACGCGGTGAACCTCACCGATGGTCTCGATGGTCTTGCCATCATGCCTGCTGCAATGGTGGCGGGCGCGCTGGGTATCTTCGCCTATGCCAGCGGTAACGCGATCTTCGCCAGCTATCTGTCCATTCCCGCTATCCCGGGTGCAGGTGAGGTGCTCATCGTCAGTGGTGCGATCGTCGGCGCTGGCTTGGGCTTTCTGTGGTTCAACGCGTATCCGGCCCAAGTGTTCATGGGCGATATCGGTGCGCTGGCACTGGGTGGTGCGCTGGGCTTGATGGCGGTCATCGTGCGTCAGGAACTGGTGGCGCTGGTGATGGGTGGTGTGTTTGTGATGGAGACCGCCTCGGTGATCTTGCAGGTCGGCTCGTACAAGCTGCGCGGCAAGCGACTGTTTCGCATGGCGCCCATACACCATCACTTTGAGCTCAAGGGCTGGGCTGAGCCCAAGGTCATCGTGCGCTTTTGGATCATCAGCCTGTTGCTGGTGCTGGCTGGCCTTGCCACCTTGAAGGTGCGTTGATGGGCCAAATCGCCGTCATTGCAGGTCTCGGTGCTACTGGTTTGTCGGTAGTGCGACATCTGTTGGCGCGCGGCTGGCAAGTGCGGGTCACAGATACACGCGCCATGCCGCCGGGTCTTGCGGACTTGCAGGCGTTGCAGTCTGAAATAACGGTCTCGTTTGGCGCGCTGGATGAGTCGTTACTAGCCGGGGCGGATTGTTTGGTGATCTCACCGGGACTTGCTGTCAGCGGCGCCTTCTTTGAGCGTGCGCGGGTACTGGGTATCCCGTTGTTGGGCGATATTGAACTGTTTGCGCGTGCCCACAGCGGCCGGGTTGCAGCGATCACCGGTACTAATGGCAAGAGCACGGTCACATCGCTGCTGGCGCACATGGCCGCAGTGGCTGGTATACGAGTGCGCTGTGGCGGCAACTTGGGTCCGCCCGCGTTGCAATTGCTTGAAGGCGAAGCGGCTGACTTGTATGTGCTGGAGCTGTCCAGCTATCAACTCGAGACCACGCAGTCATTGCAGGTGGCAGCAGCCACCGTGCTCAACGTGACGCCCGATCACATGGATCGCTACGTCGACTTGCAAGCCTATGCCGAGGCCAAGGCGCGCATCTTTGCGCACTGTGATGTGGCGGTGGTGAATCTGGACGATGCCCGTACTGTCGCGATGCCACTTGCCGGTCAACATGTCACGGGATTCAGTGTGAAGCAGGCCACTGCCGATTGGGGGCTGCATCAGCAGGGTGGGCAGCTCTGGCTCGCACGCCGTGGCGAGGCGCTGCTTGCATTACAGGATCTTCGCATCGGCGGTTTGCACAATGCTGCCAATGCATTGGCAGCGCTGGCTCTGGGCGATGCATTGGGTTTGCCGATGCCCGCCATGCTTGAGGCACTGCGTAGCTTTGCCGGTCTGCCGCATCGTGCTGCGTGGGTGGCTGAGGTGCGTGGTGTGCGTTACATCAACGATTCTAAAGGCACCAATGTCGGCGCGACGTTGGCTGCAGTGGCCGGCTATGCCGGTCCGCTGCTGTTGATCCTGGGTGGTGATGGCAAGCAGCAGGACTTCTCACCCTTGCGCGAGGCGCTGGCCGGTAAATTGCGCCTGGCGCTGTTGATTGGTCGCGATGCGGCACTCATTGCACAGGCGTTGCAGGATGCTTGCCCGCTGCAGCATTGCGACTCCCTCGAACAGGCTGTACAGGCTGCAGCACAAGCGGCCCAGCCTGGCGACACCGTGTTGTTGTCACCTGCCTGCGCCAGTCTCGACATGTTCAGAGATTACAGCCACCGCGGCACTGTGTTTGCCGATGCTGTGGCCAGGCTCGCCGCATGAACAGTGCTACCTCAACCTCCGCAGTACCTTTGATCCGGCTGCGACTGGATGTTCCCACCATTCTCTTGGTGGCTGCCATCGTGCTGCTCGGCCTGATCATGGTCGGTTCGGCGTCGGTGAGTCTGTCTACACAAGAGTCCGGCAATCCCTTCGGCTATCTCACCCGTCAGTTGGTCACGGCGTTGGTCGGCGCTGTGCTGTGCGCGGCAATGCTCAATGTGCCGTTGTCGTTCTGGCAGCGCTTTGCTGTACCGATGCTGTTTGTAGCAGGTGGGTTGCTGATCGCAGTGACCATCCCTGGCATCGGTCACAAGGCTAAGGGGGCGCGCCGCTGGTTGGAGCTTGGCCCGTTTGCGTTTCAGGTTTCTGAGGCCACCCGGGTGATGGTGCTGCTGTACTTGGCCGATTACATCGTGCGCCAGCGCGATGCGCTCAAGCAGCAGGCCGGCCCGATGCTCAAAGGCTTGGGAATCCTCTTGGTCTATGCGGCGTTGTTGCTGGCGCAGAAAGACTTCGGTGCAGGCGCTGTGGTGGTAGTCACCGGGTTGGGATTGTTGTTTGTCGCTGGTGCACCGCTGCGTTGGGTGGCCTTGCTGATGGGCGGTGTTGGCGCCGTGGCCGGTATTGTTGTGTGGCTGACGCCTTGGCGCTTGCGCCGCGTCATCAGCTTTATGGATCCCTGGGCCGATCCGCTCGATGGCGGTTTCCAGCTCACGCAGTCGTTGATTGCCATCGGCAGCGGCGATTGGTTGGGCGTCGGTTTAGGCGGCAGTGTTCAAAAGCTGTTTTATCTGCCTGAAGCACACACCGACTTCCTGTTTGCCGTGCTCGCCGAAGAGCTGGGTCTGGCCGGTGTTGCCTTGACTCTGGTGCTGTTTACGCTGCTGGTGTGGCGTGTCCTGCGCATTGCACGCATCGCTCATGAGGCCGGCATGGACTTTCATGCCTATGTGGCTGCGGGCTTTGGCTTGTGGCTCGGCTTGCAGGCTTTCATCAATATCGGCGTCAACATGGGTGTGCTGCCTACCAAGGGCTTGACCCTGCCGCTGATGAGTTACGGACGCAGCAGCCTGCTGATGTCTTTGGTGTGGATCGGCATCGTGTTGCGCGTATATCACGAGGTCACAGGTGACCCCCGCGCTGCCGGTGTGGGTGCGCGTCGTCGCAACACCGCCTTGGCAGGTTCTGCATGAGCCGCGCCCCGGTACTCATCATGGCGGGCGGCACCGGCGGTCATGTGTTTCCCGCCTTGGCCCTGGCACGCTTGCTACGTGCGCAAGGGTGCGCTGTGGTGTGGTTGGGTACACGCCGTGGCATAGAGGCGCGGTTGGTTCCTGCTGAAGGCATTGCCATTGAATGGCTGGGCATCGGCGGCTTGCGCGGCAAGGGGCTGCTGACCTTGCTTGCAGCGCCGGTACGTCTGGCCTTTGCGTTGTGGCAAGCGGTCGCAATTCTGCGCCGCAATCAACCTGCGGTGGTGGTGGGTCTGGGCGGCTTTGTTACCGGCCCTGGCGGACTTGCTGCCTGGCTGTGCCGCCGGCCGCTCATTATTCATGAACAGAACGCGGTGGCTGGCGTGACCAATCGCGTATTGGCCCGCTTTGCCGATCAAGTGCTGACTGCGTTTCCGGGCGCGTTTTCACCCTCTACCAAAGTTCGTGAGATAGGCAATCCCGTGCGTCGCGAGATCGCGCAATTGCCGCCGCCTGCACAACGTTGGGAAGGTCGTACGGGGCGCCTGCGTTTGTTGGTAGTGGGGGGTAGCTTGGGCGCGGCACGTCTTAACACTGCCGTGCCTGCTGCACTGGAGATGCTGCAGCGCGATGGGCTGCGGTATGAAGTGCGCCATCAATCCGGTGAACGCGGCTTTGAGGCCGCGCGCAAAGCCTATGCTGACTCTGGGATTGGCGCGCAGATCAGCGCGTTCATCGATGATATGGCCGAGGCCTATGCGTGGGCGGATCTGGTGATCTGCCGTGCCGGTGCGCTGACAGTGTCGGAGCTGGCAGCGGTAGGACTTGGTTCCATACTCGTGCCTTATCCGCACGCTGTCGACGATCATCAGACGCAAAACGCTGCTTTTCTCGAACAAGCCGGTGCCGCTCTGTGCTTGTCGGATATAACGCTGACTGCTGCGCCGCTGGCTGAAGGTCTGCGTCGCCTAGGTCTGGATCGTGATGCGCTGTTGCAGCGTGCGGAACGTGCGCGTGCCTTGGCGCGCCCCGATGCAGACCAAGCGCTGTTGCAGTGCTGCCTGTCTTTTATGGGAGAGGCAGCATGAACCGTCGCGTCGGCGAAGGGATGCGGCGTATCAACGGTATTCACTTTGTGGGTATCGGTGGCAGCGGCATGAGCGGCATCGCTGAAGTGCTGCTCAATCTCGGTTATGCCGTGCAAGGTTCTGACGCGCGCCCCAATGATGTGACGCGCCGTCTGCAATCGCTGGGTGCCACCGTGCATCTGGGGCATGCAGCCAGCAACATTGACGGTGCAGATGTGGTGGTCGTCTCCACTGCCATCAGCAACACCAATCCGGAAGTGGCTGCCGCTTTGCAGCGGCGCATCCCTGTCGTACCGCGAGCACAGATGCTCGGTGAGCTGATGCGCTTTCGTCAGGCCATTGCAGTGGCTGGCACACATGGCAAAACCACCACCACCAGCTTGGTTGCCAGCGTACTGGCGGAGGGTGGCGAAGATCCTACCTTCGTGATCGGTGGCAGGCTCAAGAGTGCGGGCAGCAATGCGCGCTTGGGTGCTGGTCGCTATCTGGTCGCAGAGGCCGATGAGAGCGATGCCTCATTCCTGCATCTACAGCCGCTGATCGCCATCGTCACCAATATCGACAACGATCATCTGGCTACGCATGGCGGCGACTTCCAGAAGCTGCGCCAGAGCTTTGTCGACTTCCTGCAGAACCTGCCGTTTTATGGTCTGGCAGTGTTGTGCGTCGATGATCCGCAGTTGCGTTCCTTGCTGCCGCAGGTCGGTCGTCCCATCGTGACGTACGGTTTGTCTGAAGACGCCGATGTGCGTGCGGTCGACGTGCAGCGCATGGGACAACAAACGCGCTTCACGGTGCTGCGTCCTGCGCCGGCAGCGCCCTTGCAGGTCACAGTTAATCTGCCGGGTATGCACAACGTGCTCAATTCGTTGGCCACCATTGCTGTGGCGAGCGAACTGCAGGTTGACGATGCTGCAATTCAGCGCGGGCTACTTGGCTTTCAGGGTATCGACAGACGATTGCAGTTGGTCGGCGAGATTGCTGTCGGTGACAGCACGGTGCCGGTGATCGACGACTATGGTCATCACCCGACTGAGTTGTCGGCCACGCTCGATGCGCTGCGTCAGGCTTGGGTCGGGCGTCGCATCGTGCTGGTCTTCCAGCCGCACCGCTACACACGCACCCGCGATTTGCTCGATGACTTCGCGCAGGTGCTGTCGACGGCCGATGCGTTGTTGGTCACCGAGGTGTATGCCGCAGGTGAAGCGGCTATCGAAGGCGCGGATGGACGCGCGATCTGCCGTGCCGTGCGCAGCCGGGGCAAGGTCGAGCCGGTGTTCGTTGCGCAAGTGGCCGACATCGCCGATGTGCTGCGCGGTGTGCTGCGTCCTGGCGATGTGGTGGCCATGATGGGCGCTGGCAGCATCAGCGCTGCTGCCCATGAATTGGCCGCACGTATTGGCTCTGTGCCTGCAGCTGCAGCCCTGGGTGTGCCATGAGCTTGGCTATCGATCCCCGCTTCGAATCCCAGGTGCGTCGCGACGAGCCGTTGTCGCGGCATACCTCATGGCATGTGGGTGGTCCGGCTGATGTTTGGTTTGAGCCGACAGATCGTCAGCAACTGCTCGACTTTCTGTGCAGCTTGCCTGGCGGCACACCGCTGCTGTGGATTGGCTTGGGTAGCAACCTGCTGGTGCGTGATGGCGGGATTCGCGGCGTGGTGGTGTCAACGCAGTCTGCGCTGGGCACCATTGAACAGCGCGGTGACTATGATGTGTATGTCGAAGCCGGCGTGCCCTGTGCGCGCATTGCGCGGCAGTGCGAGCGTTGGGACCTGGGTCCGGCCGGTTGGTTTGCAGGCATTCCCGGCACACTGGGCGGTGCATTGGCAATGAACGCAGGTGCGTTTGGCGGCGACACTTGGCAGCACGTGGTCTGTGTCGAGACGCTAGATGAGCTCGGTGGCGTGCATAGCCGCGAGCCCGAGGCGTTTCGTGTCGGCTATCGCCATGTGGAGCCGATCGATACAGCTCGATCGGGAGAGCGCTTCCTGTCGGCTACTTTGCGATTTGCTGCACGCAGTGATGCTGGTGCGATGCGCGACTTGCTCGAGCGTCGCCGTCAGACGCAGCCCATCGGTGAGTGGAGCTGCGGCTCTGTGTTCACCAACCCGCCCGGCGATCACGCTGCGCGCCTCATTGAAACCGCGGGACTCAAAGGCTGTCGCATCGGCGGCGCTGAGGTGTCTCGCAAACACGCCAATTTCATTCTTAATACGGGCGATGCCACAGCCCGCGACATCGAGCAGCTGATGGCGCATGTGCAGCGCGAAGTCGCGCGTACCCAAGGCTGCACGTTGACGCCCGAAGTGCGCATCGTCGGAGAAGCCGCATGAATCTGACCCATGATCCTTCGCGCCTGCGACGCATTACCGATGCTGCAGAGTTCGGCAAAGTGGCGGTATTGCTGGGCGGCAACTCGCCCGAGCGCGAGGTATCGCTTAAGTCTGGTGCCGCGGTGCTACAGGCGCTGCAGGCGCGTGGCGTCAATGCGCAGGCCTTTGACCCGCGCGACACGCCGCTGCAACAACTGTGCGACCTCGGTATTGAGCGTGTGTGGATTGCCTTGCATGGCCCAGGGGGCGAAGACGGTACGCTGCAGGGCGCATTGGAGATGCTGGGTATCCCTTACACCGGCAGTGGTGTGCTGGGATCTGCGGTTGGCATGGACAAGCTGCGCAGCAAGCGCTTGGCCTCTGCTGTGGGCGTGCCGACACCCGATATGGTCGTGCTGCGCAGTGCAGCGGATTGTCAGATCGCAGTGGAGCGCTTCGGTCTGCCGCTGATCGTCAAGCCCGCCACGCAGGGCTCCAGTGTCGGTATGAGTCGTGTAGATGAAGCCGGTCAGATGCAGACCGCTTTCGAACAGGCCATTGCGGTGGATCGTGTGGTGTTCGCCGAGCCTTGGGTGACAGGCGCGGAATACACGGTCGCTGTGTTGCATCGTCGCGCCCTGCCAGCGATTCGCATTGAAACCGCGCGCGCCTTTTATGACTACGAAGCCAAGTACCTGCGCGATGACACCCGCTATCACTGCCCGTCGGGCCTGTCGGCGCCAGCCGAAGCCCACATGGCTAGCTTGGCATTGGCGGCATTCGATGCCATCGGTGCCGAGGGCTGGGGCCGCGTTGATTTCATGGCCGATCAGGCGGGCCGTTCAATGCTGCTGGAGGTCAACACCGTACCTGGCATGACCGATCACAGTCTGGTGCCGATGGCCGCACGTGCTGCGGGCATGGACTTTGCCGAATTGTGCTGGCAGGTGCTGGAAACCAGCTTCGTGCGGCGTGCCCGCGAGGGAGCAGCAGCGTGATTGGATTTGGTGGCAAACGTCGCAATCGTGCCCGTCGGCGTCCGCTGACGCAGGGTCTTAGCTGGCGTTTGCCCTCTTTGCCGTCGCTGCCGCAATTGCAGTGGCGTGGTTGGACACGCACGGCCGTGGTGGTGTTGGTGGTATTGGCTGCGGTGCTTGGTGTGCGCGCTGCGCTCGACCTCAACATCAAGGAAGTGCGCGTTGCCGGCCCCTTTGAAAGAGTCTCTGCCCTGCAAGTTGAAAAAGCCGTGCGTTTGATCAGTCGTAACGAGGGCTTGGTGGGCGTTGATTTGGCTCGCGTACAACAGGCAGTGCGCGAAATCCCTTGGGTTGATTCGGTCACGGTGGGCCGCAGCTGGCCAACTGGATTGGAAGTGCACTTCACCGAACAAGTGCCGGTGGCACGCTGGGGCGATAACGGCTTGCTCAATGCCCGTGGCGAAGTATTCGTGCACGGCCTGCAGCACATTCCGCCGGAGTTGGCGCAACTGTCCGGGCCACCCGGATCCGAGTTGGCCGTCACGCGGCGCTTCCTCGATGCTCAAGGGCGCTTGGCCGGTATCGGTCTACGTCTGGTCGGTGTGTCGATGGACGGGCGCGGCGCCTGGCAGATGACACTCGATAGCGGCGTAGTGCTGCGTCTGGGGCAGCGTCAGATTGATACACGCTTTGAAAGATTCATGACGGCTGGTTCGCGCATCCTCGCGACCGACGTGTCCGGCATTACTTATGTGGACCTGCGCTACGCCAACGGTTTTGCCGTCGGTCGTCGCATCGCCAAGGAGTCGCGCAACAATGGCTAGACGAGATGACCGCGAATTGATCGTGGGTCTGGACATCGGCACTTCAAAAGTGGTCGCGCTGGTCGGCGAGCTGCACCCCGACGGCACTATTGAAGTCATCGGACGCGGTTCGCATCCGTCACGCGGCTTAAAGCGCGGTGTGGTGGTCAACATCGAATCCACCGTGTCGTCCATACAGCGTGCTGTGGAGGAGGCCGAGTTGATGGCCGACTGCAACATCAGCACGGTGTTTGCAGGCATCGCCGGCAGCCATATCCGCAGCCTCAACTCCCACGGCATGGTCAAGATCCTCGATCGCGAGGTGACGGCCGAGGACGTGGCCAATGTGATGGACGCAGCCAAGGCGCTGGCCATTCCCGCCGATCAAAAAATCCTGCACGTACTGCCGCAGGAGTTTGTGATTGATGGCCAGGAAGGCATCCGCGATCCCATTGGCATGGCAGGCGTACGACTGGAAGCGCGCGTGCATATCGTGACCGGTGCTGAAAGTGCCGCCCAAAACATCGTCAAGTGCGTGCAGCGTTGCGGACTGACGGTGGATGACGTGGTGCTGGAGCAGCTGGCGTCAAGCTACGCCGTGCTGACCGAGGACGAAAAAGACTTGGGCGTTTGCTTGGTCGACATCGGCGGCGGCACGACCGATCTGGCGGTGTTCCATGGCGGCGCGATCCGCCACACCGCCGTCATCCCGTTGGCCGGCGACACGGTGACCAACGACATTGCAGTCACTTTGCGCACGCCCACGCAGTACGCCGACGACATCAAAATCCGCCATGCCTGCGCATTGGCGCAGCTGGCTGGCGCTGACGAGAGCATCGAAGTGCCCAGCGTCGGCGATAGACCGGCTCGCCGCCTGGCCCGGCAGACCTTGGCCGAGGTGGTCGAGAAGCGCTACGAGGAATTGTTTGTGCTGATCCGCGATGAATTGCGGCGCAGCGGCTTCGAGGAATTGGTGGCAGCGGGCATCGTGCTTACTGGCGGCAGCTCAAAGATGCAAGGGGCCATTGACCTTGCCGAAGAGATTTTTCACATGCCGGTGAGACTGGGCGTACCGCAGCTTGGCAAGGGTTCTGTGGAGTTCATCCAGGATCCGATGCATGCCACTGGAGTGGGTTTATTGCTGTACGGGCGTGACTACCTGATGGGTCAACGCTCCGGTCGCAGACGATCTTCGTTTACCAGCATCACTGAACGCATGAAAGGCTGGTTCAAATCGTGAATCTGATTTATTTTTACCGTACACCTTGAGGAGTCGCGCACATGTTCGAAATGATGGATGCCTATAGTCAGAATGCCGTCATCAAGGTTATCGGCGTCGGCGGTGGTGGCGGCAATGCCGTCGCGCACATGGCCAGCACCGGTATCGATGGTGTGGACTTCATGTGCGTCAACACTGACGCCCAAGCGCTCAAACATTCCCAGGTCAAAACCCTGCTGCAGATTGGTGCCGAAATCACCAAGGGTCTGGGCGCTGGCGCCAACCCCGAAACCGGTAAAGCAGCCGCCCAAGAGGACCGTGATCGCATCGCCGAGCTGATCGAAGGCAGCGACATGCTGTTCATCGCTGCCGGCATGGGTGGTGGCACCGGTACCGGTGCAGCGCCCATCGTTGCGCAGGTCGCCAAAGAACTCGGCATCCTCACCGTCGCCGTGGTCACGCGCCCCTTCGACATGGAAGGACCCAAGCGCGCCCGTGCTGCTGATGCCGGCGTTGCTGAACTGTCCAAGTACGTCGACTCGCTCATCACCATCCCCAACCAGAAGCTGCTGACGGTACTGGGTGGCAACACCACGCTGCTCGATGCCTTCGGCGCTGCCAACCAGGTGTTGCAAGGTGCAGTGCAGGGCATTGCCGAGCTCATCACCCGTCCGGGCCTCATCAACGTCGACTTCGCTGACGTGCGCACAGTCATGGCCGAGACCGGCATGGCGATGATGGGTACGGGCATTGGTCGTGGTGAGGGCCGTGCCCGCATCGCCGCCGAGGCCGCTGTGTCCTCGCCGTTGCTGGAGAACATCGACTTGGCCGGTGCCCACGGCATTCTGGTCAACGTCACCGCCGGCATGGACCTGTCCATCGGCGAGTTCCAGGAAGTGGGCAACATCGTCAAACAGTTCGCTTCCGAGGACGCCACCGTGGTGGTGGGTACGGTCATTGATCCGTCGCTCACCAACGAGCTGCGCGTCACTGTGGTTGCCACTGGCCTCAACCGCGCGGCTGCACCGCGTGCTGCCGCACCGGTCGTCGAGGCGGTGGCGCAGCGTGGCGGTGTGGCAGCACCGGCACCGTTGCTGCGTACGGTTCGCACGGTGGCCTCGCCCTCACGCATGGCTGCGCCCAACTACGACGACTTCGAAGCACCGGCTATCGGGCGGGCCTCGGGGATGCAGCGTCGTGCGGTGGGTGACGGCCTGCAGGTCGAATCGCACAAAGACGACATGCTCGATATCCCTGCCTTCCTGCGTCGTCAGGCCGACTGATCGCGGTGCTTCAAAGTGGGGCGGCCTCGGTGCCGCCCCGCGTTTGGCGCTGAAGCTCTGGGTCGCAGTGTGTTAGGGTATCCGGCCTTTTCGGCATATCCGCTACGGCTGTCATGGTTGGTCAACGCACACTAAAAAACAGCATCCGCGCCACCGGCGTGGGTTTGCATACCGGCACCAAGATCTACATGACCTTGAAGCCGGCTCCTGCCGATAGCGGCATTATTTTTCGCCGTGTCGATCTGCCCGGCAGCCCTGAAGTGCGTGCGTTTGCAGCCAACGTTGGCGAGACCACGTTGGGTACCACCATCGTGCAAGGCGAGGCTCGAGTCTCTACCGTAGAGCACCTGCTGTCGGCTTTTGCCGGTTTGGGCATCGACAACGCCATAGTCGAAGTCAACGCGCCCGAAGTGCCCATCATGGATGGCAGTGCCGGTCCCTTCGTGTTTCTGCTGCAGGCCGCAGGCATCGCCGAGTTGGCCGCACCCAAGCGCTTTGTGCGCGTGCTCAAGACCATCGAAGTGCGGGACGGTGACAAGTGGGCGCGCTTTACGCCGTTTGATGGCTTCCGCGTCAACTTTGAAATTGAGTTCAACCATCCGATCTTCAAGCTGCACTCGCAGCAAGCGACGATGGATTTCTCGACCACCAGCTATCTTAAGGAAGTCAGCCGCGCACGCACCTTTGGGTTCATGCGCGACATAGAAACTCTGCGTGCCCACAACCTGGCGCTGGGTGGCAACCTCGACAACGCCATCGTGCTCGACGATTCGCGGGTGCTCAACGAAGACGGTCTGCGATCGCAGGACGAGTTCGTCAAACACAAGATCCTCGACGCCATCGGCGACTTGTATCTGCTGGGTCACAGCCTCATCGGTGAGTTCTCGGGCTTTAAGTCCGGTCATGGGCTCAACAACAAACTGCTGCGTGCCTTGCTCGACGATCCCGCTGCCTGGCAGGAAGTGATTTTCGAGAAGCCCGAACAGGCGCCTATCTCCTATGTGGAGCCCGGAAGCTTGCCCGAGGCTGCCAACGGCTGATCAGCGGCGAGCGCTGCCACCGGGCATGACCTTCACCTTGACTGTTGCATCAGCGGGCACCTGCGGTGTCAGTTGAGGCGGCAGTTCGGCCAGCAACAGCTTGAGCCGGGCCGCCCAAGCGGCCGCATCCACGAACACCACCAGCTCTGCTGCGGCCGGCGCTTGTGCAGGTTTGCAGATCACTGCGCTGACGTGCGCGGCCAGCTCTGCAGGCAGCTGCGCTACCAAGCGCTGCCGCAAGTCTTCTATTTGCGCTGCACCTTGAGTAAGGGCTACGCGCGCCATACCCTGCGCGACCCGACTCAGCACATCTTGGGCTGATTGCGGGCGACGTGATGAGTTGCGGGGTGGGCGATTGGACATGGGGGTTCCGGCCGCCTAGGGTAACGCGTTCATTGGCTCCGGAGCGCTGCATGCTGTCGCGTCGTCCCTTCGCGGTGTTGTTTGCCAGTGTGGCAGGCCTGTCGGTGTTGGCCACCGCCTATGCGCTGGGGGTGCGTGCCGGTCAGCGCAGTGTGGTCTCAGTGCCAGCGCCGCAGGCTGTTGACGCACCGCAGCAGCCGCGCCTCGATGGATTGGACTTGCGGCTGGGGCAGTTTGAAGCGCGCTTGCTGCGCCTTGAAACGCTCGGGCGCCGGCTGGTGCAGCTGGCCCAGCTGCCTGCCCAGGAATTCAACTTTGATTCGCCACCTGCCGTGGCACCGGCTGCGCCAACGGCTGCGGTTGAACAACGTGCGCAGGCGGTAGGCCAGCGGATCGAGTCGCAGGACGTGCAGCTGCCGGTAGTGGAAACCGCGTTGATCTCACGCCGTATGGCTGCGGTCTTGCGACCCGATGGCCGGCCGGTGGATCGCGGTGTGTTGTCGTCGCTGTATGGCGAGAGAGCGGATCCGCTGTCGGGTGAGCTGGCGCAGCACCAAGGCATCGACATTGCAGGCGGTGCCGGAACGGCAGTGGTTGCGGCAGCGGCGGGAGTGGTGTCGGCGGCAGGCTGGCGTGAGGGCTATGGAACGGTAGTGGAGATTACCCACGGCAATGGCTTTGTGACCCGCTATGCCCATGCCCAGCGCAGTCTGGTGGTGACAGGCCAGACCGTACGGCGTGGCCAGCCCGTGGCGCTGTTGGGCGATAGCGGCCGCACCACCGGCCCGCACCTGCATTTTGAGGTGTTGCGCGACGGCCGGCCGGTCGATCCGCTGGCCCTGGCGCGCCGCTGACGGGCGTTAGGTACCCCTGTTTGCACATCGTTACCCGTCCGGGCCGCGCGTCTCGTAAAATACCGGGCTATTTATCGGCAGCAGCCTCCAGGACCGTTCCGGCGGCCGGCCTGCCCCAGCTTTAGACCAAGGAATACTCGTGCTCCAGTTTTTGACGCGTTTGTTTGGCAGCCGTAATGACCGCATCGTGAGCGGGTTCGGGCGCCTGGTGCGCGCCGCCGGCGAATACGAGGCCGCACTCAAGGCCCTGTCCGACGAGGCGCTCGGTGCCAAGACTGCCGAATTCCGCGAGCGGTTGGCGGCCGGAAGTACGCTGGATCAGCTGCTGCCGGAAGCCTTTGCGGTAGTGCGCGAGGCCGCGTCGCGCATCATGAAAATGCGCCACTTTGATGTGCAGTTGATCGGTGGCATCACGCTGCATCAGGGTCGTATCGCCGAAATGCGCACCGGTGAGGGCAAGACTCTCATGGCAACGCTGCCGGCCTATCTCAATGCGCTGCCCGCCGAGGGCGTGCACGTCATCACGGTCAACGAATACCTGGCTGCACGCGACGCCGAGTGGATGGCGCCGCTGTATCGCATGCTGGGTCTGACCGTCGGTGTCATCAGCAATGCACAGGATTCCGAGCAAAAGCGCGCTGCCTACGCCTGTGACATCACCTACGGCACCAACAACGAGTTCGGCTTCGATTACCTGCGCGACAACCTCGCGTTCCGCTTTGAAGACCGTGTGCAGCGCCAACTGGCCTATGCCATCGTCGACGAGGTCGATTCGATCCTTATCGATGAGGCGCGCACGCCGCTGATCATTTCCGGTCCTGCCGATGAGAGCACCGAGCTCTATCAGCACATCAACGATATCGTGCCGCGGCTGGTGCGCCAGAAAGAAGAAGACGGCCCTGGCGACTTCTCGGTAGACGAGAAAGCCAAGCAGGTGCACATCACCGAGGCCGGTCACGAGTCCATCGAGCAATTGATGTCAGAGGCCGGTCTGCTGCGCGAAGGCGAAAGCCTGTATGACGCGGCCAACATCCGCCTGATGCATCACCTCAATGCCGCATTGCGTGCGCATTCGCTGTATCGCCGCGATGTCGAGTACATCGTGCGTGGCGGCGAGGTCATCATCGTCGATGAGTTCACCGGCCGCACTATGCCGGGCCGTCGCTGGTCCGATGGCCTGCACCAGGCCGTCGAGGCCAAGGAAGGCGTGCGTATCCGCGAAGAGAATCAGACAGTCGCGTCGATCACCTTCCAGAACTATTTCCGCCTCTACAAAAAGCTCTCGGGCATGACCGGAACGGCCGACACCGAGGCGCCCGAGTTCCTGCAGATCTATGGCTTGGAAGTGGTGGTCATCCCCACGCACCGGCCGATGGTGCGCAAGGATATGGCCGACTACGTCTACCTGACGCAGGACGACAAGTACGCGGCCATCATCGAAGACATCCGTGATTGCGCCACGCGCGGTCAGCCGGCACTGGTGGGCACCACGTCCATTGAGACCTCCGAATACCTGTCGGGTCTGCTCAAGAAACAAGACATCGCTCACGAAGTGCTCAATGCCAAGCAGCACGATCGCGAGGCGCAGGTGGTGGCGCAGGCCGGCCGTCCGGGCGCAGTGACCATCGCCACCAACATGGCCGGTCGTGGCACCGACATTCAGCTCGGTGGCAACTTCGAAGCCGAGATTGCCGAGCTTGTGGCTGCAGGCGAAGTGGTGGATGACGCGCGGCGCCAGCAACTGCGCGAAGCTTGGCAGCTGCGTCACGATGCAGTGCTGGCCTCCGGTGGTCTGCACATCGTCGGCACCGAGCGTCACGAGTCACGCCGCATCGATAACCAGCTGCGCGGCCGCTCGGGTCGTCAGGGTGATCCGGGCTCCAGCCGTTTTTATCTGTCGATGGAAGATTCGCTGATGCGCATCTTCGGCGATCCCAATCGCACCAAGCGTCTGCTACAGATCGCCGGCATGAAGCAGGGCGAGGTCATCGAAAGTGGCCTGCTGACGCGCCAAATTGAAAAGGCGCAGCGCAAGGTCGAGGCGCATAACTTCGACATCCGCAAGCAACTGCTGATGTTCGATGACGTGGCCAATGACCAGCGCAAGGTGGTGTATCACCAGCGCACCGAAATCCTGCGCGCCCCCGATTTGGCCGATGCAGTGGCCAGTATCCGCGATGATGCCGTCACTGCTGTGATCGACACACACGTGCCCAAGCAGGCAGGTCCCGGCGATTGGGATCTGGCGGGCCTTGCCGAATCGATGGCCCGCGACTTCAACACTATTATTGATCCGCAGGCTTGGGTTGCTGCAGAGCCAGAGTTGGCAGAGATCACCTTCCGCACGCGCGTGCTGGAAGCCGTGGCGGCCAACTACGAAGAAAAGTTGGCGCGCATCGGCACCGAGATCATGCGTCAGGTGGAGCGCGATGTGGTGCTGCGCAACCTTGACCAGCAGTGGCGCGATCATTTGGCTGCCATGGACTACCTGCGCCAAGGCATCCACCTGCGCGGTTATGCGCAGAAGGACTACCGCTATGAGTACAAGCGCGAGTCCTTCGAGATGTTCCAAGCCATGCTCGAGCGTGTGAAGCATGACTCTGCATCGCTACTCTCCAAGGTTGAGATCCGTAGCCAGGAAGAGATCGATCGCGAAGAAGCCGAACAGCGTGAGCGGCTGACGCGTGCGCTGCAGTTGCAGCATGCGCAGGCGCCGTCGGTGCTGGC
>CANFSB010000032.1 GCA_947449495.1 Pseudomonadota bacterium | reverse complement strand
GCTTTGGCCTGCATGCCGTCGGCCGATAGCGTGATGACCGGTGAACGCAGGAAGTGATTGTTGAGTTGGCCCTTGAGCAGACCCGGCTTACCGCCACTTAAGCTGTAGAGATATTTGCGGATCGCAGGCTTGCCCACGTACACGCCATTGAGACCCAGTTCGATACTGCCGTCATCGGTGAACAGGTCTGTTGCTTCATCCCACAGGGCCTTGTCGACGTAATAGCCCCATTGCTGCTGCAGGTTGCGCACGGTGTTGTAGTCACCGATGCGATCGGCACCGTTTGAAATGCTGTCGATGCGTGCAGCGGCGCGAGCCAGTCTTGGGCCTAGGTCCGGCTGTGCCGGCGTCTGTGCCCAAGTGCTGGAGCAGGTCAGCAGGCCTAGGCAGGCCAGCAGGGCTTTGAGTGCTGGTGTGCGTGTCATTTGGGCCACCTCAGTTGTCCCAGCCGACCGGCTTGCCGGTGACAGGGTTGACGTAGTGATAGGGCGGCAAGAAGAAGTCTGGGAACGACTTGTAGACCTGCGTTGGGGGACGGTCTGGCGGCAGATCAGCCAAGGGTCCTGAAATCGGCAACGGCTGCTTGTGCCAGCCTCGATCGTAAGAGCCGCTGACGGTGGTGTACCAGTGCAGGCGGTGGATGCGCCACACCCCGCCTTCCTTGATGTATTCATTCTCGTAAGGGCCTTCGGTCCAGCGGCCGTCTTGGCCGTGCACGCCGCCCATCACCAGCGATCGCCAACGCCCCTTGGCACTTTGGCCGTCGGCGGCTACATGCACCACGCCTTGATAGACCGGTGTTTCGCGGAGCTCGCCCGGCGCGAGCCTTGCGCCTTCACGCGCCAGAAACTGCTGGATGCGCGCGCGGCCCAGATACACACCCTGCTGCGCAAACTCGATGCTGGCGGCAGGGTCATCGCTGAACAGTGCAGCGGCATCGGCGGCGCGGCCCGCACTGACATAGTGTCCATAAGCTTGCTGCAGACGCTCGATGGCCTTGGTGTCTTCCAGCTGTCTTAGCTGCATCTGCAGCGACGCCAGCTTGGTTTCGAGGATGGCCAGTCGGCGCTCTTCGGTGATGATGCGGCTGTCGGTAACTACCGGGTCGCCGGCCAGCGCAGGTGCTGCTGCGAGGCAGCCCAGTGCCAGCACCAGCAGCCGGTGCAAATAAGGCGTGTTCATCGTATCGATCCCCCATCGGCTTGAGCCGAGATGGGTCGATAGTAGCGCGGTTGGGTGTCACTGCCACCGGTTGCGGATCAGCACTCGATGACGTTCACCGCAAGGCCACCCAACGAGGTTTCTTTGTAGATGTTCTTCATGTCCAGACCGGTCTGGCGCATGGTGGCGATGACCTGGTCCAACGACACCTTGTGAGTGCCGTCTCCGCGAATGGCCAGTCGTGCTGCATTGAGCGCCTTGACCGCGCCCATCGCATTGCGCTCGATGCAGGGGATCTGCACGAGGCCGCCCACCGGATCACAGGTCAGGCCTAGGTTGTGCTCCATGCCGATCTCGGCGGCATTTTCGATCTGCTCGTTGGTGCCATTGAGAGCCGCGACCAACCCACCTGCGGCCATCGAGCAGGCCACGCCCACTTCACCCTGACAGCCCATCTCTGCGCCGGAGATGGACGCGTTGATTTTGTAGAGCATGCCGATGGCACCAGCCACCAACAAAAAGCGCACGATGCCATCATCGCTGGCACCGGGTTCAAAGCGACGGTAATAAGCCAGCACTGCAGGCACGATGCCCGCCGCGCCATTGGTCGGTGCAGTGACCACGCGACCGCCTGCTGCATTCTCTTCATTGACTGACATGGCAAACACATTGAGCCAGTCCATCGCGTGCATGGGCGAAACGCCGCCAGCTTCCTGCAGTTGGCGATACAGACGCGGTGCGCGGCGGCGCAGCGCCAGTGATCCGTGCAGCAGTCCTTCGGCGCGAAAGCCGCGCTCGATGCAGGCTTCCATGGTGTGCCAGATCTTCAGCAGCGCATCGCGCGTCTCGGTATCGCTGCGCCAACTGCGTTCGTTGCGCTGCACCAGTTGATACATCTCCAGACCAAAGTCGCGGCAACGGGCCAGCAGCTCGGTGGCGTTACTAAACGGTAGGGGTACCACTGGGCTGGTGTCGACAGCCGTGCCGGTGTTGTGGTCGGCAGCGCGAACAATAAAGCCGCCGCCGATGGAGTAGTACTCATCACGCAGCAGCTCGTTGCCGGCTGCGTCAAAGGCGATGAACCGCAAGCCGTTGGCATGACCTGGCAGTGAATCTGAATAGTGAAACTGCAGATCTTTGGGCTCGTTGAAGGCGATTTCATGCGAGCCCAACAAGTGCAGCTTGTAGGTTGAGCGGATGCGCGCTAGCGAGGGCTCTATCAAGTCCGGGTCAATGGTATCGGGGGCTGCGCCCTCCAAGCCCAGCAGCACTGCTTGATCGGTGCAGTGACCGCGACCGGTTAATGCCAGTGACCCGTATAATTGCGAGCACAGGCGCGTGGTCTGTGCCAGCAGACCCTGAGTCTGTAGCGTCAGAACGAACTGTCTTGCCGCATTCATAGGTCCCATCGTGTGGGAGCTGGAAGGGCCGATACCGATCTTGAAGATGTCCAGTACCGAGAGGTTCATGTGCGTTACCTGCCTGTCGGATGTATGGCTTCAACTATAGGCATGTGCGAGGCCTTTTCGCGCGTTGGCGTTAACACCGGTTGGCATTGCAACCGTGACCCGTTGCACACTGCGGGCTTGCTCCACTGCGGAACATTTGAATGACCCATGCCGTGCTCGCTGCTGCGCTGATTTGTCTGTTGGCCATCATGAGCCCGGGCCCTAATTTCGTTGCAGTAACCCACCGTGCGGTAACTGCACCGCGCTCCGAAGCGATGGCACTGGTCGTTGGCATAGCCTGCATCAGCGGTTTCTGGGCTGGCGCTGCGCTGTTTGGCCTGGGCGTGGTGTTTCGCCTGTTTCCTTGGGTGTTCTGGGCGGTGAAGTTGACCGGTGCCGCCTATCTGGCTTGGTTTGGCTTTACGTTGCTGCGCAATGCGGGCCGGCCCTTGCCGGCGCGCGCCATCCGCAGTTCGAACGGGACGATGTGGCGGGCGTTTCGCGATGGCGTGGTGACCAATCTGTCTAATCCAAAAGCCATGGTGTTTTATGCGTCGGTGTTTGCCGGTGCTGTGCCAGCCGGTGCCACTACGGGCACGTTAATGGCGATGGTGGCGATGGTGCCGTTGATCGCGGTGTGCTGGTATGGCTTGGTGGCGCAGACCCTCTCTAGCGAGCAGGCCTCGGGGCTCTACAGGCGCGCTAAGCCTTGGATTGAGCGTTGCTGTGGTTTGTTGTTGATCGGGTTTGGCGTCAGGCAGACGATGCTCTGAAGAGTTATGAGTTAAGGCCGGCAATCGGCCAAGAGGTTTGACTATGGAATATCGGCAGTTAGGTCGCACTGGCGTCAAGGTCAGTGCCATCGGTTTGGGGACTATGACTTTTGGTGAGCAGAACACCGAGGCTGATGGCCACCAACAGATCGACTACGCAGTGGATCAGGGTGTGAACCTGATCGATACCGCCGAGATGTATAGCGTTCCTCCACGCGCCGAGACCTATGGCTCCACCGAGCGCATTGTGGGCAGTTGGCTGGCCAAGCCTGGCAATCGTGCCAAGGTCATCTTGGCCACCAAGGCGGCAGGGCCTGCTGCCGTGCTGGGTGTCAAACATATTCGTGGCGGCAACTGCAATCTTGATCGCGCCAATCTGTTCGCCGCTGTGGATGCCAGCCTGCAGCGTTTGCAGACCGATTACATCGATCTGTATCAGCTGCATTGGCCCAGTCGCGCGACCAACTTCTTTGGCAAGCTTGGCTACCAGCATCGCGACGATGATCAGCATGTGCCCATTGAAGAGACACTGGATGCGCTGGGTGAACTGGTGAAGCAGGGCAAGCTGCGTCATGTTGGTCTGTCCAACGAAACGCCTTGGGGACTACATCGCTATCTGCAACTTGCCGACACGCAGGGCTTGCCACGTGTGGCCTCCATTCAGAACCCTTATAGCCTGCTCAACCGCAGCTTCGAGATTGGCCTGGCAGAGATGAGCATCCGCGAAGAGGTGGGGCTGCTGGCGTATTCGCCGCTTGGATTTGGTGTCTTGTCCGGCAAGTTTCTCGGCGGTGCCATGCCGCCCGAATCCCGCATTGCACGCTGGTCACGCTTTGCGCGCTACACCAACGATCAAGCAACCCGTGCTACCGAGGCCTATGCGGCGGTTGCGCACAAGCACGGCCTGAACATGTCTCAGATGGCGATGGCCTTTGTACGTCAGCAACGGTTTGTTACCAGTGTGCTGCTCGGGGCGACGAAGTTGGAGCAGTTGGCACTCAACATTGCCAGTGCCAGCGTGACTCTAGATTCGCAGGTGCTTTCTGAGCTTGATGCAGTGCACCGCCAGCAGCCCAATCCCTGTCCGTGAGAGCGATTAGGGTGCGCTGGATGGACGATACGCAGGAAGGACCATGAAGCCCACGCAAGTGAGCAACAGGCCGGCGCTGCTGACTAGCAGGGCCGGTGCATAGCTGCCGCTGACATCGCGCACCGCACCTACCCATAGCGGTCCTAGGCCAGAGCCTAAGATGAACGCACCGTATTGCAGGCCATAGATTCGTCCGAACTGCGCAAGCTTGAAATGGTGCGCGACCAGAAAGCCAAGCAGATCCAGCTCGGCACCTAATGCAACACCTAGCGCGATGGCTGCGAGCCCGGCGTGAGATGCGCCCGTTTGCTGGAGGATTAATCCACCGCTTGCGCCGATGAGGCAGATGCCGATGCCGATCCAGGGTGCAGGGAGTCTGTCGAGCAGCAGGCCGACGACTAAGCGGCTGGCAATCACGGCCAGGCCTATCTGTCCTGCAATACCCGCCGCTTGCACTGGCGCCAGGCCCAGATCCAGAAGCATCGGTACAAAGTGGGGCAGCAGGCCGCCAAAGGAGAACGACATCAGTGAGAAGGTCGCCGCCAGTACCCAGAACGTGCGCGACGCTAACCAGGGCCTGCCCTCGACGGTGGCCGGCGAGGTGATCTGCGCGGATGCTTTTTTTGAAGCGTTGCGAGGTAGCAGCAGTGCAGTGATCACAGCGCCGCACAGCGGCACCAAAGCCAGTGCGCTGTAGCCGGCGCGCCAGCCCTCTGCCTCAATCGTGCGTGCAATCAGCGGTGGCAGCAAGGCGGCACCCACACCGATTCCGGTCATGGTTAATCCCAGCGCCAGACCTCTATGCCGCGTGAACGTTGTGCCGATCAGCTTGGTGTAAGCGATCGGTCCACACCCGGCACCTAGCAGCGCCAGCAGCATTTGCAGCAGCAAGTAAGAGGTCACCGAGTGTGTGAAATGACCTAGCGCTGCAAAGCCGGCTGAAAGTAATAGCAGGCCAAGCACCGAGAGACCGCGTGCGCCAAACCGATCTACCAGCCAGCCGACAAACGGATTGGCGATGGCCAAGCTGATCGTCACCAGCAACACGCCAAGCCCGAACTGTGCCCGGGTCAGCCCGAACTCTTGCGCGAGGCCGGCAACGAACAGGCCGTTGGTATAGAGCAGCACTGCAGAGATGCCGGTCGCACTGCCGACCACCGCACCAGCCAGTACGCGGGGCCAAGACGTCGATGCTGCTGATGCTGAATTGTGCTGTGGCATTGCTGGTTACTTTACCGCGCGTGGAAAATAGGTCTATAAGCGTAGGAAGGCGGCGCAGACCGCTTGTGAATTAAACCGGGGAGGTTACGCGATGAAGTACGCGATCTGGTTCGTGCGGTTCTGGTATGTGGCGTGGATGATTCCCGCCGGTATCGAGCACTTCTATCACATCTATCCGCAGCCGGGCGCCACCACGCCGCATCCGCTGGCGGCCGAAATGCTCAGCGCACTGCTGAGCACGCACCTGTTCGATGTCGTCAAGGCTGTCGAACTGCTGCTGGGTCTGGCAGTTCTTTTTGGCTTCTTCACGCCGCTTTGGTTGCTGGCCTGCATGCCAGTCGCGTTCTGTGTCTTCTGGTGGGACGCTCCGCTATCCGACTGGAGCACCAACAGTGTTATCGCCGGAGCGCGAGTGCTGGCGTCCAATCTGCTGCTGTGCGTGGCTTACATTGCGAGCTTACGAGCGATGTTTACCTTGCGTGCAAGCGTTGCGGGTGCCGGCAAGTGGGTGCCTATCGCCTGCGTGGCCTTCGGCGCGTTGCTGCTGGCCAACGGCGTCAATCATTTCTTCTTCCCGCTCTGGCCGACGCCAACCGGCGCAACAGCGCTCTCCGCGCAACTGATGACCGCTCTGGTGAACTCGAGGCTGCTCGACGTCTGCATGCTGATTGAACTGGTTGCCGGCGCGCTTATTCTGGCGGGAGCCTTTGTTCCGGCAGCTCTGTGCACAGTCATGGCCGTGTCGACTTCGGCGTTGTTCTGGGCGGTGCTGGATCACCAGGCGCTCACGCTTGCCTTGGCGGTGTTTGCATTTGCCCTTAACGGCGTGCTGATGCTGGCTTACCTGCCTTACTACAAGGGGGTTCTGCAGCGCGCATCGCTAACACTGGGCGAAACAGATCAGCACACATCCTGGAATGCGCTGTTCGTAAAGTCGGGCGGTCGCACCTCGCGCGCTCAGTTCACTGTGGCTTTGGTCCCGCTTGTGCTGGCCACTGTGTGGTATGCAGCCAAGGGTCCTACCGTGGACGTGGCTCCATGGGGCGTGCTGGTGCTGGTGTACCCGGCGGTCGTGCTGCACCTTGGGCGTTTGCATGATATGGGTCGCAGCGGGTGGCTAACGCTGGTTCCGGCGGTGCTGACAGTGCTCGCCATGGGCATCTGGGCCCAGCGGATCAGCCTTGGTGCCACCGTCGATGCTGTGGTGCCGATTGCGGCCTTGGTTGCTTTTACCGGCCTTGCGGCCTGGTGCTGCAGGGCACCGGCGCAGGCAGAGACCCAATCGGTTTGAACTGAGTCTCCCGGTCAGGCTGGAACGCCTTGAATAAATGACCGGGAGAATCTGATGGTGCCCAGGAGAGGACTCGAACCTCCACGGTGTTACCCGCTAGTACCTGAAACTAGTGCGTCTACCAATTCCGCCACCAGGGCATCAGGGGCGGCAAATGTAATCAGCGCAGCCCGGACTGTCAATCAAAAGCGCTGATTTCGCCGATGGTTGTCGCAGCCACGGAGGCGGTGTAGCGTCAGGCGCGATTGCATTACTTCAACAAGATTCAGGGGATCCCATGACCAAGTCCATGCTCGCTGCTGCTGCGGCCTTGCTGCTGGCGGTACTGCCGGCCACCAGCCGTGCCGGTTACGCCGATGACCGTGCCGAGATCATGAACCTGTCCAACCGCTACATGGTGGCGGTGGATGCCGGTGACATCGAGACCGTGATGTCGACTTGGGCAGATGATGGCGTGCTGGTCTGGATCTATGGCACCGAGGTGGGCAAGGCTGCTGTCCGCAAGGCTATGTCGGGTTTTGGGGGCGCCAAGGCAGTCACCATTCCCGATGGCGCCACCTCGCGGCCTCGTACCCGCCACCAGATCATCAATCATGTGATCGATATCGAGGGCAACAAGGCCAAGACCATTGCCTATTGGTTTGCACTGACTAACAACACGCCGCAAAAGGACGTGCAGTTGCTGTACTTCGGGCACTACGAAGACACGCTCGAGAAGATCAATGGCAAGTGGCTGTTCAAGAGCCGCCACGTCTACAACGAGACGCAGGTCAATCGCGCGCTGTTCTATCCGGGTCTGGGCGAGAAAGACCCGCGCGTACCGGCCAAGAAGTAAACGATGCGTTGCGTCAGTGCAGTGGTGGGTGTGTGGGCGGTACTGGCCTGCACCACTGCGCTGGCCGCGGCGCCGCCTTCTGGCAGCGTGTATGTGGCAATGGGCAGTTCCTATGCAGCAGGTCCCGGCATCACCACAGTGGTCGAGGGTTCTCCTGCTCGCTGCGCGCGCTCGCGTGACAACTACCCGCACCAATTGGCGCAGTTGCGGGGCTACAAACTGATCGATGCCAGCTGCAGTGGTGCCACGACTGCCCATCTACTTGGCAACTGGAATGAACTTGCGCCGCAGCTCGATGCGCTGCCAGTGGATGCTGCACTGGTCACAGTCACCATCGGTGGCAACGATCTTGCCTACATGGGTTCGCTGATGGCGGCGTCGGGATGTGCGGCGCGTGGGCAGCAGGGCGGCTGTGCTGGTGTGGTCACCCCTACAGAGGCCGATTACCAAGGTGTCGCGGCTCGGCTGCGTCAAATCCTTGCCGAAGTGCGCCGGCGTGCTCCTAAGGCACGGCTGGTGTTCGTCGATTACTTCACTGTGCTGCCCGAAGGCGACACCTGTACTGCCGCACCGATGGCTGTCGCCGATGCAACGCTGCTGCGCAACGTGGCTGCGAGGCTTGCGGCGTTGACGGCCGAGGCGGCGCAGCAGGGCGGTGCAGAGCTGCTCAGGCTCTCGCAACTGACCGCCACGCACCACGTCTGTGCGGCCGAGCCTTGGCTCAACGGATTTGTGCGACCTGCGGGTGATTCGCCTTGGTCGCCGTACCACCCCACGTTGCAGGGCATGACCGGCGCGGCACGTGCGCTGGACAGCCTGCTGGAACGCTAAAACCCGCAGCCCGGCCTGCGGCGGCGGCGAGGTGTACCATGAGGGGGTGAAAAAACGCATCCCCAAGTCGTCGGGGCCGCCTCGCGGTCGCCCGGCGCAATTCGGGGGCCGTCGTCCGGACCGGCCCCATTCCAAAACAACACTCGATTCGCAGGTGCTTGAAGGCACTGTCTTGGCCAACCGCGCCGGCTTCGGCTTTGTGCGCGTCGAGGGCATGACCGACAACATCTTCCTGCCACCGCGGGAGATGTCGGGCCTGATGCACGGCGATCGTGTACGCGTGGTGGCGGAGCAGGGCAGCGACAAGCGCTGGTCGGGCCGGGTCGAGAAGATGCTCGAGCGTGGCATCGAAGCCTTCTTGGGCACCATCGAAATCCAAGGCCGCACTGCTAGCGTGCATTCAGCCGACCGGCGTTTGGCGCTGTACTGTCATGTGCAGCTCGAGCATCTAAGTGGCGCACGTCATGGTGATTGGGTCATCGCGCGCATCCTCAAATATCCGGCTGATGGTGGCGTTGGCACGGCGCGCGTTGAAAAGCGTCTGGATCCGGAGCTTCCGGTCACGCTGGCCACAGAAGCTTCTATTGCCCGCTTTGACCTGCCAGGTGAGTTCACTGCAGAGGTGCAGCAGCAGGCTGATGCTTATGGCAGTGAGATTGATCAGGTCGAGGCTGCAAAGCGTATTGATCTGCGTCACCTGCCGCTGGTCACCATCGATGGCGAGGACGCCAAAGACTTTGACGATGCCGTGTATGCCGAAGCGGTAGAGGGCGGTTGGCGGCTGATCGTGGCCATCGCCGATGTCAGTCACTATGTGCGTGAAGGTACTGCGCTCGATGACGAAGCGCGGGCACGCGGCACATCCGTGTATTTCCCACAGCGCGTTATCCCCATGTTGCCGCCGGCGTTGTCGGATCGGCTGTGCTCGCTGCAGCCGCAGGTAGATCGCCTGTGTCTGGTGGCCGACATGCAAGTGTCGCGCGCTGGAGCGCTCAAGTCCGCTACGTTCTATCCCTCAGTGATGCGCTCGGCTGCACGACTCACCTACAACCTCGCGCATGCGGCGTTGTTTGAGGGTCGCCCCGAATCACGTCGCAAGATCGGCGCCGTGCTGGATCGGCTGCTGCCGCTGGTTGATGTGTATAGAGCCCTGGTGGCTGCACGTGGCAAGCGCGGCGCATTGGACTTTGATGCCCCCGAAGCGCGGTTTGAAATCGATGCCGCCGAGCACATCAAAGGCATCGGTCTGTATGCGCGTAACGACGCGCATAAGCTCATCGAAGAGTGCATGGTGCTGGCCAACGTGGCAGCCGCTCGTGAGCTTGAATCCAATCAACAGCCGACGCTGTTTCGCGTTCATGCGGTGCCGGAAGAGCGCAAGCTTGACAATCTGGTCACTACGCTGCGCGCGTTGGGCATTGGGCTGGAATTGCCTGCCGAGGTCACCACGCGTGACCTTGCTAAGATAGCGCCGCGCATCAAAGACCCTGCAGCACGGCCGTTTATTGAATCGCTGGTAGTGCGTTCGATGATGCAGGCCGTCTATCAGCCGGCCAACATCGGCCACTTCGGTCTGGCGCTCAAGCAGTACGCGCACTTCACCTCACCGATCCGTCGCTATCCCGATTTGCTGGTGCATCGTTCGATCAAGGCGCGCTTGTCGTCCAAAGACCCTGCCGGCCGCAGCTATAGCGTCGAGCAGATGCTGGTGATGGGCGAGCAATTGACCAGTCTCGAAAAGCGCTCCGATGAAGCTGATCGCTATGTCGACAACTTTCTCAAATGCGTTTATCTGCGAGACCGCATCGGCCAGACTTTTGAAGGCCTTATTACCACTGTGGTGGACTTCGGTTGCTTCGTGCACATCATCGAAGCCGCTACCGATGGGCTGCTGCACATCGACAACCTGACGGATGATGAATACGTGAAAGACGACGACGGGCAGGCCTGGGTGGGCCTCAACAACAAACGCCGCTTGCGGCTCGGCACCCATGTGCGTGTAGTGGTGACCGCGGTCAACCCGGTTGAGGGCTTGATCGACCTGGACCTGGCTCTCGAGCCGGTGGTGCTCAAATGAGTGAGCCGCAGATGGTCTATGGAATGCACGCCGTGCGGGCGCTGCTAAAGCGTTTTCCGCAGCGGGTGCGCAAAGTGGCGCTGCAGTTGCGTCGTGATGATGAGCGCAGCCGTGAGATCGAGGCGCTGTCGCGTGAAGCTGGTCTGCGCGTGGATCGAGTCGATGCCGAACAACTGCGTCGCTGGGTGGGTGAGGTGGTGCACCAGGGCGTGGTGGCTCAGGTAGAGCCGATCAAACCCTGGACTGAAGCGGATCTGGTCGAGGCAATCGCCAACACGCCCGATGCGCTGGTGCTGGTGCTCGATGGCGTGACCGATCCGCACAATTTAGGCGCCTGTCTGCGTACTGCAGATGCCTGCGGCGCGCTGGCCGTGGTGGTGCCGCGTGACCGCGCCGCCGGGCTCAATCCAACTGTGCGCAAAGTGGCTGCCGGTGCTGCCGAAACCACCCCCATTGTCACGGTCACCAATCTGTCCCGTGCCCTCAAGCTGTTGCAGGAGGCAGGGCTATGGGTGGTGGGCGCCGATGCCGAGGGTCCGCATCTGGCGGCCGATACCGATCTGACTGGCCCGCGGGCGCTGGTGCTCGGCGCCGAGGGTGCCGGGTTGCGTGAGCTCACCCGGCGCCAGTGTGATTACCTGGTGCGGTTGCCGCAGCTGGGCAGCGTCGAGAGTCTCAACGTGTCGGTTGCCACCGGCATGTTGCTTTACGAGGCCGTACGCCAGCGCGTCAAGGCACGCTGACTACGGTTTTGACCTGTCGCCTTGCGATACGTGGCCCGCGCGCGTATCCTCGGCGGCCCTTCCTTGCCACACCGTCAACGCCTTGGGCGGGTGGCTTTTTCCTCAAGGAGGAACAACATGAGGCATTACGAGATCGTGGTACTGGTGCATCCAGACCAGAGCGAGCAGGTTCCGGCCATGCTCGAGCGCTACAAGAACATGGTTACCGCCGCTGGCGGTGCCGTGCACCGTGTCGAAGACTGGGGCCGTCGCCAACTGGCATACCCCATCGCCAAGGTGCACAAAGCCCACTACGTGCTGATGAACATCGAGACCGATCAGAAGACTCTGGTTGAGCTCAACGGTTCGTTCCGCTTCAGCGACGCCGTGCTGCGTTTCCTGGTCACTAGCTGCGACAAGGCCATTGTTGAGCCTTCGGCCATGGCGCGTGGCGAGGATGAGGACAGCGACCGTCGTCG
Source organism: Pseudomonadota bacterium (assembly GCA_947449495.1). Classification (GTDB taxonomy): domain Bacteria; phylum Pseudomonadota; class Gammaproteobacteria; order Steroidobacterales; family Steroidobacteraceae; genus ZC4RG30. The sequence continues at coordinate 13,239 of CANFSB010000032.1, read as the reverse complement.
TGATCGTGACTCGCCCATGGGCGAGGACGATGACGGCCCGATGGGCCGCGGCTGACCGTAACTTCCGGAGAACATCACATGTCACGTTTCATCCGTCGCAAAAAATTCTGCCGCTTCACCGCAGATGATGTCGAAACAATCGACTACAAAGATCTGGGTATTTTGAAGGGCTACATCTCGGAGACCGGCAAGATCGTCCCGAGCCGTATCACCGGTACTAAGAGCTTCTACCAGCGTCAGCTGGCAGTGGCCATCAAGCGCGCGCGTTATTTGGCGCTGCTGCCGTACACCGACCAGCACTGAGGTTCACATGGACATCATTCTCCTTGAAAAGGTCGCCAATCTGGGCTCCCTCGGTGACCGTGTGTCGGTGCGTTCCGGCTATGCGCGCAACTTCCTGTTGCCGCAGGGCAAGGCCACACTGGCCACTGCTGCTAACGTTGCGCGCTTTGAGGCGCGTCGTGCAGACCTTGAAAAGGCTGCTGCCGATCTGCTGGGTGCTGCCCAGACTCGTGCAGCCAGCTTCGATGGCTTCAAGCTCACGCTGACGGCCAAGGCCGGCAACGAAGGCAAGCTGTTCGGTTCGATCGGTACCGGCGATATCGCCGATGCCGCTACGGCCGCTGGCAAGGCGCTCGAGCGTGCCGAAGTGCGCATGCCTAACGGCCCGCTGCGCAGTGTCGGTGAGCACATCGTGTCGGTGCATCTGCACGCAGACGTCGATGTCGATCTGGCTCTGGTCATCGTTGCCGAAGAGCAGGGCTGACAACAGGGGTAGCGGTACGCAGAGCGCACGCAATGGCCGGTCCTCAAAGATTCGGACAGGGCACGGTCGATGAGACCGAAACGCTGCGCGTGCCGCCACACTCTGTCGAAGCAGAGCAGGCCGTCTTGGGCGGCCTGCTTCTCGATCCCACTGCATGGGATCAGGTCGCCGACACGATCGGCGCCACAGATTTCTACCGTAACGATCACCGTCTGGTGTTCGAGGCCATCGGCACATTGGTTGCCGATGGCAAACCCTTTGATGTCGTGACTGTTGCCGAACATCTTCAGGCGCGAGAGCGTTTGGAGGATGCGGGCGGGATGGCCTATCTGGGCACGCTGGCGCGCGACACGCCCACTGCTGCCAATGTGCGCGCCTACGCCACCATCGTGCGAGAACGCGCGTTGCTGCGTGGCTTGGTTGCAGCCGGCAACTTCATCGCCTCGTCGGTGTTTGAGATGCCGGGCGTTTCCGCGCGCGAGCTGGTCAACATTGCCGAACAAAAAGTATTCGAAATTGCCGAGCGTGGCGCACGCAACACCGAAGGGGCGCAGTCGGTCAACTCGATGTTGCCGGCGCTGTTGCAGCGCATCGATGAATGGCACAACAACCCCGATGGCATGCGCGGCCTGCCCACTGGCTTTGCAGATTTCGATCGGCTTACCGGCGGGCTACGTGGCGGCGATCTGCTCATCGTTGCCGGCCGTCCATCGATGGGTAAAACCACGCTGGCCATCAACATGGCCGAGAACGTTGCGGTAGATCCGCGCGTCAAGGGCTCGGTGTTGGTGTTCAGTATGGAAATGCCCTCTGAACAGCTCATGACCCGCATGTTGTCGTCGGTGGGTGGCGTGCCTTTGCACAACATCCGCAGCGGTCGCATCACGGATGATGAATGGGTGCGCATGACCAGCGCTTCGGGACAGTTGGCTGATTCGCGCATCTTCATCGACGAATCGCCGGGATTGTCACCCACCGAATTGCGCGCGCGCGCCCGTCGTGTCAAGCGCGAGCATGGTCTGGATCTGGTTGTGGTCGATTACTTGCAGCTGATGCAAGTGCAAGGCTCTAAAGAAAACCGTGCCACCGAGATCTCTGAGATATCCCGTGGCCTCAAGGCGCTGGCCAAAGAGCTCAGCGTGCCGGTCATTGCGCTCTCGCAGCTCAACCGCAGCGTGGAACAGCGCGAGAACAAAAAACCAGTGATGTCTGACCTGCGCGAGTCCGGCGCCATTGAGCAGGACGCCGATATGATCCTGTTCATCTATCGTGAAGAGGTCTACGACAAGAACACGCCGCGCAAGGGTCAGGCCGACATCGATCTGGCCAAGCATCGCAACGGCGAGCCTGGTTATTTCACACTGACATTCCAAGGTCAGTACACGCGCTTCCAAAACTTCATGCCCGACGCGTATGCCGAGGGTGTGCTGCGCTGATGGGCGTCTGATGATCCGCGCGGTCATCCATTCGCAAGCCCTGCGTGCCAACTTGCGGCGCCTGCGAGAGGTTGCACCTGGCAGCCGCATCATGGCTGTAGTCAAAGCCAATGCGTATGGACATGGCCTGGTGCCAGTGGCACTTGCCTTGGCCGATGCCGATGCCTTTGCCGTGGCGCGCATAGAAGAGGCGGTGGCGCTGCGTGCAGCGGGTGTGCGCCGTCCAGTGGTGCTGCTGGAAGGTGTGTTTACCGGCGACCAACTCGAAGAAGCAGCGCGACTTGAATTGGACTTGGTGGTCCATCAGCCCGATCAACTGCAGCTGCTTGCCGAATTGCGCAGCACCCATCGTTTTGTGGTGTGGCTCAAGATTGATACCGGCATGAACCGTTTGGGCTTTCGCGTTGAACAGTTCGCTGCCGCTTTGCACCGGCTACAGTCTTTGAGTGAGTGCGTGCGCGAGATCCGCGTGCTGACGCACTTGGCTCGTGCTGATGAGCCTGCCGATCCGATGAACAGCCTGCAGGTGCAACGCTTTTCTACGCTGGTGCAGGGCTTGGGTTTGCCTCTGAGCATTGCCAACTCCGCTGCGCTGCTGGCCAATCCGCAAGTACATGCAGACTGGGTGCGTCCCGGCCTTGCCCTCTATGGCGTGTCACCGCTACCAGGTCACACTGCAGAGCAGTTGGGGCTTGTGCCTGCGATGACGCTTGAAACGCGTGTGATTAGTCTGCGCCAAGTGCCTGCAGGTGAAACCGTCGGCTATGGCGCAACTTGGCGGGCTGCGCGTGACTCACAGGTGGCGATCATTGCGGCAGGTTATGGCGATGGTTTGCCTTGGGGGCTCCCAGTGGGTACGCGTCTTCTTGTTGGAGCGCAGGCGCTGCCGCTGGTGGGCAGGGTATCGATGGACATGCTGGCCGTGGATGTCACCGATTCGCAGCAGCCAGTGTCTGTGGGCACACCTGTGCAGTTGTGGGGTCCGCAGTTGCCTGTAGAGCAGATGGCTGCCAGTGCAGGCACGCTGCCCTATGAGTTGTTGTGCGGTATCAGCCAGCGAGTGCCGCTGATTCTCGGCTGATCACGGCCGCTCAGCGCTCGAAGAACCCCATTTTGACGCCGACCAGCTGGATGACATCGTTGTCGACCAGTTTGCGTGCAGTGGGCCCGATGCTCATCCCGTTGACCAGCGGGAAGTTGTCCGCGTCTGCAGCCTCAACATGTACCAAGTAATAGCCCTCAGCGCGTCGCGTGATGGCCGCCACCTGCACACCGGGTCTGCCCAGCGTTGTAAGAGTCTTGGTGAGCTTGAGTTCACGACCAGCAAAGCCCCCAGACAACACCTGCAATTTGGCCTCGACCTGCAGCGTGGCACCATCGGGCAGGCTGATTGAAGGCGCTGCAGGCATAGGCATAACAGGCGCGACTGGCTCGCGCTCAGTTGCAGCTACTGCGGCAACCGGCGCCATTGCAGTATCAGTGGTACGTGCGAAGGGTCTCTGCGAGGGCTGAATCACCATCGTCTTTTCGAACTCATCTTGCTGCGAGTCTTCGTCTTCGACGAAGCGTAACTGGTGCATGCCAACGGTGATGGTGTCGCCGTGCTGCAGCGCATGTTTTTTGATCAGCTTGCCGTTGACGTAAGTGCCGTTGGTGCTGCTGAGGTCTTCAAGAAACGAGTCATTGAGAATATTGATGATCAGCGAGTGATGGCCGCTGACTGACGGGTTGTCGATGCGAATGTCGTTATCAGGGAGGCGCCCGACGGTATAGCGCTCCTTGTTCATGTTGTATTCGGCCAGCACCTGACCTTCAAGACTGAGTATCAAACGTGCCATTGCATCCGCCCGTTCAGCTAAACCGCTGCAGTATTTGGCTGATTATGCCGCTGCGCGCGGGGAATGAGTCGACTACCTCGGCCATCACGACCGAAATGTTGTCCTTGCCGCCATTGTCGTTAGCCTTTTTTACAAGCTGGCTGCTGACGGCATTGAGATCAGTGCCGCAATTACCCAGTGTGATGTGGATGTCGTCATCCTGCACCATATCGTTGAGGCCGTCCGAGCACAGCAGCCAGATATCGCCGCGCTCGACCGCCTGCTCCTGCAATTCGACCTCGACCTCTGCGTCAACGCCCAAGGCCCGGGTGACATAATTCTTGTTCTTGGCTCGCAGCGCCTCTTCCGGTGAGTAAAAGCCGCGATCCACCAGTTCTTGCAGCAGCGAGTGATCGCTGGTGATTTGTTTGAGCTGACGGCCGCGCAGTCGGTAGGCACGCGAGTCGCCCACGTGAGCGAGGGTGACTTTGTTGTTGTGGAACAGACAAGCCACCACCGTAGTGCCCATGCCTTCGCAGTTGGGCTGCGAGCGTGCGGTCTGGTGAATGATCTTGTTGGCGCGGGCGACTGCATCACGCAGGATGATGCCGGCGCGGCTTAGGCCTGCTTGCCGATCGCCAATTGACAGATCTTCGCGCTCGATAGCATCGCGCACCATGGCCAGAATGATTTTGACAGCCAGCCCACTGGCTACTTCCCCCGCGTTGTAACCGCCCATGCCATCGGCCAGCACCAGCAGACCGATTTCACTGTCGTGGGCAATCATGTCCTCGTTGTGTTCACGCACTTTGCCCGTGTCGGTAAGACCGACACAGCGCAACTTGGCTTTGAGGCTCGCGTGACTCATTAAATTCATAACCGAGAGAAGTGATGGCAGATCCTAGCCATTCCATTGCGCCGCTGCATTGACGGGGTCACGTTTTCAAGCAGATTTGCTGCGCTTATGTCGCGTTGGGTGCGTGCTAGCATCTCCTTCTTGCCAGCCCGTTTTTCAGGGCCGTTTAGGGAGCCCGCAGTGGCACGCACCAACCTTGTTTATGTCTGCGACGCCTGTCACGGCGAAAGCGCCAAATGGCAGGGCCAATGTCCGCAGTGCGCCCAGTGGAACACTTTGGTGGCGCGCAGCGTGGCACCTGCTGCGCGTGGCGCCCGCGGTGGCGGCCGTGGTGCGGCGCTGGTAGAGACTGTCGCGGCAGCGCCGCTGGTCGAACAATTGGCAGCTGCCGAGGCACCCGGCGTTACAAGTCGTTGGTCGCTGGGCAGCGGTGAGCTTGATCGTGTGCTGGGCGGCGGCTTGGTGCCGGGTTCGGTCACGCTGCTCGGCGGTGAGCCGGGTATCGGTAAATCTACTTTGTTGTTGCAGGTGGCCTCGCACCTGGGTGCCAGTCATCCAGTGCTCTATGTCAGTGGCGAAGAGTCTGCCAGTCAGATTGCGCTGCGTGCCCGGCGTCTCGAATTGCGTTTGGACGGTATACAAGCTGCTTGCGAGACTGATCTGGATGCGATCATCGCGCTGGCTGCCAGCCAACGACCTGGTTTGCTGGTCATCGACTCTATTCAAACCATGAGCGTGGCAGCGGCAGACAGCAGCGCCGGCTCGGTATCGCAGCTGCGTGAGTGCACTGCAGCACTGGTGCGCTTGGCCAAATCCACGGGCACTGCAGTGTGGATTGTGGGTCACGTCACCAAGGAAGGCGCGATTGCAGGGCCGCGCATGCTGGAGCATTTGGTGGACACCGTGCTGTATTTCGAGCGCGACGATGCCAGTAGGTTTCGTATGGTGCGCGCCACCAAGAATCGCTTTGGTGCGGCCAATGAGTTGGGCTTCTTTCTGATGACCGCTACCGGCATTCGCGAGGTGCGTAACCCGGCAGCCATCTTCTTGGCGCGCTCTCCCGAACCGGTGGTCGGCAGCGTCGTGCTGGTGACTCGCGATGGCACTCGGCCGTTGCTGGTCGAAGTGCAGGGTCTGGTAGATCGCATGCGCTTCGGGCAGCCGCGGCGCGTCACTCAGGGTCTTGATGCAGGGCGTCTGGCGATGCTGCTGGCAGTGCTCAATCGCCATGCCGGGCTGTCACTGCAAGAGCACGATGTGTTTGCCAACGTGGTCGGTGGTCTGCAGGTGGATGAGCCAGCCTGGGACCTGCCGGTGGCGGTGGCGCTGGTGTCGAGCCTTCAGGACATCAAGCTGCCGGCGCAGTTGGCGATGTTTGGTGAGGTGGGTCTGACCGGCGAGGTGAGGCCTGTGAGCTTCGGCGAAGAACGCATTCGCGAGGCGGCCAAGCTGGGCTTTACCACCCTGATTGTGCCGCGCGACAACCTGCCTCGTGTCCCGGTCCCCGGCATCGAGGTCAAACCCGTCAGCCGCATCGAAGACGCGTTGCGACTCGCATTGGGCCGACAGGCCTTATAATCGCGCCATGTTCACTACACTCACCGAACGGCTCTCCAAAGCCGCCAACGCACTGCGCGGCCGCGGCCGCCTCACCGAAGACAATATCGCCGAGACCCTGCGCGAAGTGCGCACGGCCTTGCTCGAGGCCGATGTCGCCCTGCCGGTGGTCAAAACCTTCATCGAGGCCGTCAAGGCCAAGGCGCTGGGCACCGAAGTGCTGGGCAGCCTCAGCCCCGGTCAGGCCTTTATCGGGCTGATCCACCAGGAACTGGTGGCAGTCATGGGCGGCGGGCGCGGTGGTCTGGAGCTGCGCGTTGCGCCGCCTGCGGTCATTCTGTTGGCTGGTTTGCAGGGCGCCGGCAAAACCACCACAGCCGGCAAGCTGGCGCGCTTGCTGCTGGGCCAGAAAAAGCGCGTGCTGCTGGTCAGCACCGACATCCGTCGTCCGGCTGCTGTGCTGCAGTTGCAGCTTCTGGCCGAACAGGTGGGAGCCGATTTCTTCCCGGCAGCGGCAGGGTTGACGCCGCCGCAGATCGGCGCCGAAGCGCTGACGCAGGCGCGCCGGGGCGTCTACGACGTACTGATCGTCGATACCGCCGGTCGCTTGGGCATCGATGCCGAGCTGATGCAGGAAGTGCGTGACATCGATGCTGCCGTGGGCTCGCATGAGCGCTTGTTCGTGGTCGATGCGATGGCCGGTCAGGATGCGGTGCAGGCCGCGCGCGCCTTCAAGGATGCGCTGGATCTGTCCGGTGTCATCCTCACCAAGGCAGATGGCGATGCCCGTGGCGGTGCAGCGCTGTCGGTGCGTGAAGTCACCGGCAAGCCCATCCTGTTTCTGGGCATGGGCGAGAAAACCGAGGCACTGGAGCCTTTCGATGCCGATCGCGTTGCCACGCGCATCCTGGGCATGGGCGACGTGGTCGCGCTGGTGCAGGAAGTGCAGCGCAACGTCGACCAGGAGGAGCAAGAAAAGCTCGCTCGCAAGGTTGCCAGCGGCAAGGGTTTCGACCTCAGCGACCTCAAAATGCAGCTGCAGCAGCTGCAAAAGATGGGCGGGCTGGCCAACGTGCTCGACAAGCTGCCCGGCGGCATGGCTGCGGCTAAGTCTGTGCAGGCCGGCCACGCCGACAAAGAAGTGCGCCGCCAGATCGCCATGATCGATTCAATGACCCGGCGGGAGCGGCGTCGCCCCGAACTCATCGATGGATCGCGTAAGCGGCGCATCGCGGCAGGCTCCGGCACCCAGGTTCAGGACGTCAACCGGCTGCTCAAGCAGTTCCAGTCGGCGCAGAAAATGATGAAAAAGATGGGCGGCGGCAAATTGCAGCGCATGCTGGGCAGCCTGGGCGGGCAGGGTGGGTTTAAGGGCCCCATGCCGCCGCGGTTTTAAGTGTGTTCAACGGCATTGCCCCAAGTCGTTGAACTGAGTAGAATCCGCGCTCTTTTTCCTATCTACCTACAATCAACCCGTAGCCCTTTATCGGGCAACGCAAGTGTACATATCCATGGTGACGATTCGACTGACCCGGCGTGGTGCCCGCAACCAGCCTTTCTACCACATCGTTGTGACCGACAGCCGCAAGCGGCAGGGCGGCAAGAGCCTCGAGCAGATCGGGTTCTTCAACCCAGTTGCACGCGGTGCCGAGATCAAGGTCCGCATCGACCTGCCTCGCGTTGACTACTGGCTTGGCCAGGGCGCGCAGCAGTCCGATCGCGTTGACGCGCTGGTCAAGGCCTACCGCAAGCAGGCAGTTGCCGCTAACGGCTGATCAGGCAATACCGGTGTCAGGTGTGTCGTCCGCGCAGTCGGCGCCTTACCTGACGCTGGGACAGGTTGCTGCACCTCACGGGGTGCGTGGTGGCCTGAAGGTGAACTCGTTCACCGATCCGCCTGAAGCGTTACTCGGTCATGCTCGCTGGCATCTGGTGCCGTCTTCAACGGCAGCAGGTGCGGTGGGATTGGCCCGCGACATGAAGTTGCTAGGTGGCTCTGGCTACAAGGGGCAGTTGCGTGTGGCGCTCGAGGGCGTTGGCGATCGCGATGCGGCGCTGGCGTTTTCGGGCTGGTGGGTGCAGGTGGCGCGCGATGCGCTGCCCCGGCCCGCAGAGAAAGAGTATTTTCGAGACGATCTGATCGGTTCGGTAGTGACCAACGAAGAAGGCCTCACGCTCGGCGTGGTCAGTCACTTCGTAGACCTGCCGACCGGACCGGTGATGGTGGTAAAGGGCGAAAGCGAGCACTGGGTGCCTGCGGTTCCTCCTCACCTTCGCAAGGTGGATTTGGCGCAGCAGCAGGTGCGGGTCGACTGGCCGGCAGACCTGTGATGCGCATCGAGGTGGTGACGCTCTTCCCGGAGCTCATCCACCAGGCCGCGTCCTGGGGGGTGCTGGGCAGAGCGCAGGAGCGCCAGTTGCTGTCGGTGGGCACAGAGGACCCTAGGTCTCATGTTCACGATGTGCACAAGACGGTGGATGACCGGCCTTACGGCGGTGGCCCCGGCATGGTGCTCAAGCCCGAGCCGCTGACGGCCGCTATAGCGGCTGCAGCAGCGCGGTGCCCCGCTGGTAGTCCGCGGGTGTATTTGTCGGCGCAAGGGCCCAGGTTTAACCAGGCACGCGCGCAGGCACTGTCCCGGATGCCCGGGCTGGTGCTGGTGGCAGGTCGGTACGAAGGCATCGACGAGCGCGTCATCCAGACGTGCATCGACGAAGAGCTTTCGGTAGGCGATTACGTGCTGTCGGGTGGCGAGTTGCCGGCGCTGCTGGTAATCGACGCGGTGGCAAGGTTGCTGGAAGGCGCGCTCAACGATGCGCGATCCAGCATAGAAGAGTCGTTTGCAGGCGGCTTGCTTGACTGGCCGCACTACACGCGGCCCGAAGAGTTTGCGGGCTTGCGGGTGCCCGAGGTGCTGGTCAGCGGTGACCATGCACGCATCCGCAAGTGGCGGTTGAAGCAGGCGCTGGGCAAAACCTGGCGTGTGCGACCTGATCTGCTGCTGGCTGCGGCCGGGCAGGCGGGTGAAGGGCAGCCAGACGCGGCCGATAAGGCCGGTTGGGCTGGGTTGCTGAACGAATTTTTGCAGGATAAGCAGGACCCGAAGGGGTCCGCGAACGAGGACTGAAGACAATGAATCACATCATCCAACAGATCGATGCAGAGCGGGCTACCCGCACCTTCCCGGAATTCAAGCCGGGCGACACCATCATCGTGTCGGTCAAGGTGGTCGAGGGCGACCGCGAGCGTGTGCAGGCCTACGAAGGCGTGGTCATCGCACGCAGCAACCGTGGCTATAACTCCTCGGTCACCGTGCGCAAGATTTCGCATGGCGAGGGTGTTGAGCGCGTGTTCCAGCTGTACAGCCCGACCATCACCGACATCGTGGTCAAGCGCCGCGGTAACGTGCGTCGCGCCAAGCTGTACTACCTGCGTGAGCGCTCGGGTAAGTCGGCTCGTATCGAAGAGAAAGTCTAACCCCTAACAGCACGAGGCCGTGACACCCATGGGGATGATCGGCAAGTTACTGCGAGGTATCTGGCGCGGCCTTGATGGGCTGCGTCGGGTACTGCAACTCGTTTTCATGCTTGCGCTGATGGCTTTGGTCATCGGCGCTATGCGCAAGTCGTTGCCGGCGCTGCCGCACGACGGCGCACTCGTCGTGCATCCTTCCGGCCGAATTGTCGAAGAGTTGGCCGGCAATCCGGTGCAGCGCGCTTTCGATGAGGCGAGCGGTCAAGCGGATCCCGAAACTCTGCTTTGGGATCTTACCGAAGGTATCCATGCAGCTGCTTCAGACAGCCGCGTAAAGCTGCTGCTGCTCGAGCTCGACGATCTGCAGAGTGCCTCCGAACCGGTGCTCGAAGAGATCGCACGCGAACTCAAAGCGTTTCGCGCTTCCGGCAAACGCATCATCGCCCATGGCAACAGCTTCACTCAGGCGCAGTACTACTTGGCTGCTCAGGCCAATGACATTTGGCTCGATCCGCAGGGCATGGTGTTGATCGATGGCTACGGCCGTTACGGCACCTACCTCAAGGGTGCGATCGACAAGCTCAGCATCGATGTGCATGTGTTTCGTGTTGGCCGCTACAAGAGCGCGGTAGAGCCTTACACCCGCTCGGACATGTCTGCTGACGATCGAGAAGAGGCGCGCGCCTATCTGGGTGGTCTATGGCAGGGGTACCTGACTGCAGTGGCTGCTGCACGCGGCATCGAGCCTGCCGCTCTCAAGGATTACGCCGACAAGTTTGTGCCCGCAGTAGAGGCTGTGCACGGCGATACGGGCAAGTTGGCACTTGAGCGCAAGTTGGTCACCGAGCTGGTCGATGATGCGACTGCCGAGCGCAAGCTGGTCGAGTTGGTGGGCGAGGAGAACGAAGGTGACGGCTTCAAGGCCATTGCCTTTCATGATTACCTGACCGTTCAGAAGGCAGAGCGCACGCTTCACAAAGCCCCCAAGGGTAACGATCGCATCGATGTGATCATCGCCAGTGGCGAGATCCTTGACGGTGAGCAGGATCCTGGTGCGGTCGGTGGTGTGACGGCTGCGCGCATGCTGCGCGAAGCGCGTCGTGACGATGACGTAAAGGCGGTGGTGCTGCGCATCGACAGCCCCGGTGGCAGTGTGTTTGCCTCTGAGCAAATCCTGCGCGAGGTCGTCGAGCTGCAACAGGCAGGCAAACCTGTGGTGGCATCGATGGGTGGCGTGGCGGCATCAGGTGGCTATTACATTGCCGCCAAGGCCGACAAGATCATTGCCAGCGCCACCACTATCACTGGCTCCATCGGCATCTTTGCAGTCTTTCCTACTGCGGATCGCGCGCTGAGTAAGTTGGGCATCACTGTGGATGGAGTGGGCACTACACCGCTGTCTGGTGCGATGCGTTTAGATCGGCCGCTTGATCCAGTCGTTGGTCGCTTCGTGCAGACCTCCATCGAGCATGGTTATGGCCAGTTCCTGACCCATGTGGCTACCGGCCGAGACAAGAGCGTCGAAGAGATCCATGAAGTGGCACAGGGCCGTGTGTGGATCGGCAGTGATGCCTTGGGCAAGGGTCTTGTCGACGGTCTTGGTGGTTATGACGATGCAGTCAAAGCCGCTGCTGAACTGGCGATGCTCAAAGAGGGCGACTACCGAGTGCAGCGCGTAGCCCCCGAGATGGATTGGACACAGCGTCTGGCGATGCGTCTGAAAATGTCGGTGGCACGTCTGGCAGGGCAGGTGCTGGGCAGCCAGAACACCTCCGTGATGGCACTGCTTGGGCACTTCTCGCCGCTCCAAAAGGGCTTACTGCGGTTGCAGCAGTTGTCTCGTCCCGGCGAGGCCTACGCCTACTGCTTCTGCACGCCGGAGTAACCTCGAATGCATTTGGCTGAAAACCGTTCGGTCCGCTTGCTGGTGGCACTGACCGGCTTTTTTATTGCCGATGCGTTGGTCGCAGAGTTTGTCGGCCCCAAGATATTCTCGCTCGAAGGCACGCTGGGTATTGCCGATCAGCACTGGAGCCTGCTGGGTGTGTCGGGAACGCTCAGCTTTACGGTTGGCGTGCTGTTCTGGCCGCTGGTCTTCATCCTCACCGACATCATCAACGAATATTTCGGCATCAAGGGCGTGCGCATGGTGTCGTGGCTGGCCGCCGCGTTGATCGCCTGGGCATTCGTCTGCGCCTATCTGGCCATCAGTGTGGTGCCCGCGCAGTTCTGGGTGGAGTCCAATGCGGCCAATGGCGTGCCCGATATCCAAAACGCTTATGCGCAGATCTTTGGTCAGGGGATGTGGACAATCGCCGGTTCGTTGATTGCGTTTCTGGTGGGGCAGTTGGTCGATGTGTCGGTGTTTCAGCGCATTCGTCGCGCCACCGGTGAGAACATGATCTGGCTGCGTGCCACCGGCTCAACGGCGGTGTCGCAACTGTTCGACAGTTTCTTGGTGTTGTATGTGGCGTTTGTGCTCGGACCACAGCATTGGCCGGTGGCGCAGTTTCTGGCTGTCGGCACGGTCAACTATCTCTACAAGATGCTGGCAGCAGTGCTGAGCATTCCGCTGCTGTATTTGGTGCACCGCGGCGTTGAGGCTTACTTGGGAAAGAACGTGGCAGAGAAGCTACGCGAAGACGCCCACAGCTGAGCGCTCACCCATTCACCGGTAGCAAGACCTGCCGCAGATATGCCGGGCATCCGCTGGGCCAGTTCGCTCAAGCCCGGGTTGTGACCCACTAGCACCACATGTGCCGTTTCACCGGCCAATTCATCCAGTATCTGGCAGATCCGGCGCGGGCCAGCCAGATACAGACGCGGCTCAGAGAGCGTCGTGAGTTGACCAGGAGGATAGGCGTCGCGAACTGCCATGGCAGTTTGCGAGGTACGAACCGCGCTGCTGTGCAGCAGCAGGGTGCTTGCCGGGTCTAGTGCAGCCAGTGCAGCAGCTGCCTCTGCTGCCTCGCTCTGGCCCACCGTATCTAGCGGACGGTCAAAGTCTGCATACCGTCCTGCAGGCCACTCGGCTCTGCCGTGTCGCAGCAGGCTCAGCCGCATCAATACATTCCGGTTTGCAGACGCGCAGCTTCGGACATCATGGCCTGATTCCAAGGCGGGTCGAACACCAACTGGACATCGGCTTCGCGCACGGTGGGAATGAGCTCCACTTTCTCGCGAACGTCACGCACCAGTACTTCGCCCATGCCGCAGCCAGGAGCGGTCAGTGTCATGTGTACTTCCACGTGACGTGAGCCATCGGGATTGGCATTGACGGTGCAGTGATAGATGAGCCCCAGCTCTACGATGTTGATGGGGATCTCCGGGTC